>JAHHTE010000099.1 GCA_020024815.1 Mailhella sp. | reverse complement strand
GACATGTTTTTTATTTTATTTAATAAAAGATTTATTTTATCTATATTTATTTGACTTTGGAAATTTCTTGGATCATTTACTGCTATGGCTAATATATACTTTGCTTTTATTTTTTCATTTAATTCTATATATAGTTCTGCAAGAAAAAATAATATACTTAAATGCTTATTGAATTCTAAAAGTTGCATTGCGTTTACGTGAAATTTTTCTTTATTACCGAGTTTGGCATGTAATAAACAAAGTTGTCGATAGTATATTATCTGATTTGTTTTTAAGTGTGCTTCAATAAGTTTTATAGCTTTTGCAAATCGTTTTTTTATAATATAAATATTAGTTAATTCTACGATTAGAGATGGTATTGGCATAAGATTAATTGCTTTTTCAAGTAAATGCACTGCAATTAAATATTTTTTTCGTGGAATAAGATATAATTTAACATAATGATAGAGATAAAAAGGGTTATTCGTTGTTTTTATTGTGCGTAAGAATAATTTTCTTAAATTAGTATTTTGAGGGTATAGCATAGCGGTCAGGAAAATAAAATCATCAGGTAATTGTAATGAGTTATTTGTGGTTTTATTAATATTATTGACAAAATGGAAAATTTTTTTATAAATTTCAATTTGTTGTGAATTTTTTGAAATGATATTTTTTTCTTGCCATGTTAAGGGAGGATTAATTTCTTTTGAAACTTGTATAGTATTAAGTAGAAGTTCAGGTTTAGTATCAGGATTTGGATTAATACTAAATTCATATAATATTGTTTTACATTCTTTAGATAGTCCAACTTGTAGTTTTAGAAATTTTTGGATAGGAAAATAACTATTGGCAATTGGTCGAAAATAAAAGTAATTTCCTTCGTAATAATTAAGGCTATAATTACCAATGGCTAATTCTGATGATAAATGAAAATAACTTGCTTCAACATTCGTATAGAAATATAAACTTTCCAGATTTAATCGTGGAAGATTATCAATAAAAATCATTTCATTTTTTTTTAATGAAATAAATTTTTCTGTTTTGAGAGATGATCCTTTAATTTTATAAGGAAATTCTTGTAGAATTTCTTCTGTTAGATTAATATTGTTATAAATTTTATTTTTATAAATATTTGATAAATTTTTAGGTGCATTATCATTAAAAATAATATTTTTTATTTTATATACAAGATAACCTAATAATTTTGCATAATAATAATTTACATGTTGTGCATCAAAAAAAAGTTCATGATCTGGGTGAGGAGGAGTGCTTTTGATAATGCTTAGTATATCAATATAAGGAATTGCAAGTTCTTCACATACTTGTATATGTATTTTTCTGTAAGTATCATCAGGATCATTATAGGGAAAAATAAGGTGTAAATGTTTGATAGGTGATTCCTTAATCATGGACATAATTGTATAAAGTTCATTATACAACCAATCAGCAGTACGAACTTTTTTTATTAAGTAATCATTATCATTAACGCTACAATCTGTAATAAGAAAATCATAGTTTTTAAAAATACCATATTTTTCAATGTGAAAAGGAATAAGTTGGCAATTTGACCCACCAATAGAAAGATTATCTACTATATTGGGGTATTCAAGAGCTTGATAAATTGGAAAATAGCCTTGAATACGTATACTATTTGATGTGCCAATAACTGCAATTTTCATTTGTTATTTTATCCTTTATTGGTATTGTTTATACTATAAGAATTAATTAAAAAATTATGATAATTTCAAAAGATTATTGAATGAACATGGGAGTAGAAAAGGGAAAACTTGATATAAAGTTTTCCCTTTAGAATTTAACATTTGTTAATTTTGATTATTGTTTTTTGTGTCGTCTTCAGTTTGTTTATTATTTTCATTTTTTAATTTTTTTTCTTCTTCATCTCTTAATGCACGACGTAAAATTTTACCAACCATACTTTTTGGAAGTTCTTCACGAATTTCAATCATACGAGGTACTTTATAAGATGCTAATTTTTCACGGCAAAAAGCAATAATTTCTTGAGGATTAATATTTTCCCCTTGTTTTGGAACAATATATGCTTTTAGAATTTCCCCTTTTGATCTGTGAGGAATACTTAAAGATACAGCTTCTTGGATTTTGGGATATTCATATAAAACTTCATCAATTTCACTTGGATAAACATTATAGCCACCAACAATAGCCATATCTTTTTTTCTATCAACGAGAAAATAATAACCATCTTCGTCTTTATACGCAATATCACCAGTATAAAGCCAACCATCGCGAATACTATTTGTTGTTTCTTCTGGGTGATTCCAATAGCCAAGCATAACTTGAGGACCTTTAACGATAAGTTCACCAGGTTCATTTATAGGCATTTCTGTTACACCGTCTTCTGTATCAACAATTTTAGCATAGGTATTTGGAATAGGAATACCGACAGAACCGGCTTTTTGTAGTCCGTAAAGAGGGTTGGCAATAATAACAGGGGAACATTCTGTAAGTCCTAGTCCTTCAGTAATTTTCGCTTTTGTAAGGTCTTGGAATCGTTTTAAACTTGCAAGCGGGAAAGGTGAAGAGCCTGAAATACAGAGTTTAATACAAGTCATATCTATTTCTTTAATTTTCTTTTGTTGCATTAAAGAGATATAGATAGAAGGAGCACCACAGAAGAATGTTGGTTTGTATTTTCTTATTATTTCAAGTAAATCAGCAGGAACATAACGAGGAACAGGAATCGTTGGTGATTTATATACAGTAGGTAAAATAAGACAACCCATTAATCCAAAAACATGAAAAAATGGCATTACAGCAAGGAAAAGATGCTCACTTCCTTCTTGTGTTCCATGTATAACATCTATAAGTTGTTGAACATGGATACTAAGGTTTGCATGTGTTAGCATAGCTCCTTTAGAAAAACCTGTTGTTCCACCTGTATATTGTAATAGAGCAATCGTTGTATTTGGATCAGAATCAGGAGCAACATAACGTTCTTTTGTACGAAGTAAATGTTTCCAAGTAAGAATATTAGTATTATTAAAAGGAATTTTAATAAATTCCCCTGAACGCTTTGCTTTTATTGCTTGTAAAAAGTTTAAAGGAAAAGCAAGGGATTCTGAAACTCTTGTAATAACATATTTTTCAACACCAAGATGATCTTTTAAATGTTCAATTTTATTCCAAAATAGATCTAGTGTAATAAGAATTTTTGGTTTTGAATCATTAAAATGGTGAGTAAGCTCTTTTTCCATATAAAGAGGATTTGTCATAACAACAATAGCACCAGCTTTAATTGCACCCCAAAAAGCTATAATAGTTTGGGGAATATTAGGTAACATGATTGCAACACGATCACCTTTCTCAATACCAAGCTTATGGAGGGAGGCAGCAAAATTTTCTGCTTTTTCATTTAGTTTTTCATAATTCATTTTAAAATTATGAAATATAATAGCAGTATTTTTTCCTGCTTCTTGAGCTGTTTTAGTTAGGATTGTTTGTAAATTAAAAGGAGTATAATTTCGTTCACCTTGGTTATTTTCTGCTAGATGTGGTTGCCAAGCATTATTTGTATTTTGTGTCATGATTTATCCTTATTATTTTAGAGAAAAGATGTAGCTTAAAGTTTGTAATTAGAAAATTTTTGCACAGGAAGAAGGAGACCATTTTTTACCAAAAGGACAAGAACTTAATACGACAGCAAAAGGACATTGTTTTCTTTTGAATTCACTTGTTTTAAGGCGTTTATAAATAAGAGTTATTTCATCTTGTGTAAGATGAGGTTCTGTTATTTCTTCTGGATTTTTTCCAAGTTCAAGAAGTTGATATAAAACAGCATCAAGATAAGGATATGGGGGAAGGGAATCTTCATCTTTTTGATTTGGCTTTAATTCAGCTGTTGGAGCTTTAATAAAGACATTGTGTGGAATAATTTCTTTTCCTTTGTATTCATTAAACCAAGTAGCAACGGCATAAGCACGAGATTTATAAATATCAGCAATAGGTTCAATAGCTCCAACAGTATCACCATAAAGAGTGCAATATCCCATAGCTGCTTCGGATTTATTTCCTGTACTAATAACCATAGCTCCAATACGATTAGCAAAAGCTGTTAATAAGTTTCCTCTTGTTCTTGCTTGAATATTTTCAGGAGTTGTGTCTAAATCAGGATTTTTAAGTGGTGATAAAGAAGAGAAACTAGGAGCTAAAACACTTTCAAAACAACGAGCAATATCAGTAATAGGTAATATATAATAAGAAATACCTAAATTTTTTGCGAGTAAAATAGCATCGTCCATGCTTTCTTGGGAATTATATTGGGAAGGCATTATAATTCCTGTAATATTTTCACTTCCTATTGCTTCGCTTGAAATAGCAGCAACAAGGGCAGAGTCCATACCGCCACTAAGTCCAATAACAGCTTTGGAAATTCCAGTTTTTTGAGCATAATCTTGAACAGCTTGTTTTGCACCTAAGAAAAGTAAGGCATCAGCAGAATATGTTTGCTGTTTTTTATGTTGATAATTAATTGTATTATTATCAAAATCAAAATATGCACTATCTTCAGAAAATGGATTTAATTTAATGGCAATAGTCCCATCTTGTAAAATGAGCATACTATTACCAGCATAAAGCGTTCCGTCAGTAGCTCCACAAGCATTAAGATATACAACTGGTTTTTTGTGCTTTTGGGCAAAGGCAATTAATTTATCTGTATAATCAAGTCCTTCGTAAAAGGCATGAGCTGTTGCTAAATAAATAAAATGTACAGAATCTGGAATAATTAATTCTTCTAAAAATGTGGAAAAATCTTCTTTATTTTGGTGAGGTGCAAAAATATGAATATTTTGCACTGTAATAATTTGATTATTTTCTGTTACATTATCAGAAAAATTCCATATAAATTCTGCATTATTATTTAATGTTTGAAATAAAATAGGTGATTTTTCATTTTTAAGATTATGCGTATGTATACGCTCAAAAAAACCACCAATATAAGCTATTTCTTGGTAAGGGTGATGAATAAGTGGAAGGGAAGGAAGTAACGTACAATCATTTTCACTAAAGTTTTTACAAAAATTTTGAATTTTTTGGGAATTTGATTGTATATCTCCAAGTCTTCCATTTGCTTGAAACATATAAAAACGCATAATTACCTCGAATTTATCCTTTTAAAACATCATGCATAGAGTAAAGTCTTTCTGCATTTTGCTTTACAAGCCAGCGAGCTGCACGCAATGCACCGTTTGCAAAGTTTTCTCTTGATTGGGCATGGTGAGTAATTTCAATACGTTCACCTGTTCCCATATAATAAATAGTATGTACACCTACAACATCACCACCACGCAATGTTTGGATACCTATTTCATCTTTTGGTCTTTCTCCAATAATACCTTCGCGATGGTAACAAGCAACATCATCTAAATTTTTTCCTTTACCTTCTGCCACAGCTTCAGCAAGATGTAGGGCAGTACCACTTGGAGCATCTTTTTTTAAATTATGGTGAATTTCCATAAGGTCTGTATCATATTCAGAACCAAGCATAGCTGTAAGTTTAGGTAAAATATCTAATAATACGTTAACCCCTACACTCATATTAGGAGACATCATAATAGGTGTTTGGTGAGCATATTCTTCTATAATTTGTTTTTGTTCAGCATTTAAACCAGTTGTACCGATAACAAGAGGATTTTTATATTGTGCTGCAAGTTTTGCATTTTCCATAGTGCTAGTTGTTGCAGTAAAATCAATAATAACAGCATGAGGAAACTTTTCAATACACTCTGCGAGGCTTTTGGCTACAAAACAAGATTCAGGAAGTTTTGGTAAAAGTTCTGTTTTAGGCTCAACAACAGCAACAACAGATAAATCTTGGGCATTAGAAGCAAGACGAATAAGGGTAGAACCCATACGACCTGCTCCACCTAAAATAATAAGATTTGTATTCATATAAACCTCTTTTTAAAATATAAGACCTTATAACATGAAATAGAAGAAAAATAAACTGAAAAGGCAAGAACAAATATAAAAAAAATGCCACCTAAAAGGTGGCAAGGAAAATAAAAAAACACAAAGGTTTAGTTTACAGAATCTTTAAGGTTTTTGCCTGGAGTGAATTTTACAACAGAACATGGAGCAATGGTGATTTCTTCACCTGTACGTGGGTTGCGACCTTTGCGAGCAGCACGTTTAGTAACTTTAAAGCTACCAAAACCAGTTAAAGTAATTGTTTCACCAGCAGCAAGGCTTTCAGTGATAGCTGCAATGGTTGCATCAAGAGCAGCTTCGGTTTTAGCTTTGGTTGGTAACCCTGATTTAGCGTGAATTTTTTCAATAAGTTCAGCTTTAGTCATCTTTAGTCTCCATTTTTTTGTACTTAAATTATAAGCAAATGATTTTTAGAAATTAGTTATTACTCATTATAAAGTCAAGTTTTTTTTTCAAATTTCTTTGTATATCACCATAAATCCAAGTTAATTCGTGTTTATTGCAAGATAAATGGATAATACTTGAATTTTTAATTTTTCTAAATAAATCAATCTGTTCTTGAGTTTCTTCACCTTGTAATTTAAGCGTGAAAATAAAATTTTTAATTTGTGCTTTTTCAATCCATTTTTGGGTTAGTTCATAAAGTCTTTTAGGATAGCATGCCATATCAGAAAGTAACCATGTTGTTTGGGTATAATCTTGTGGTAAAAGAGAAAAACCACTTTGATCTAAATATGTTACATTTGGCATTTTCATTATATTTTTATCAATTTCAGCTTTATCCACAGCAAGGGTGTGGACATTATGTTTTGCCATTACCCAAGTCCAGCCACCGGGGCAAGCACCTAAATCAATAGCTGTATCATGTTTTTGTGGGAAAGTTTCGCAAATTGTAAATATTTCCCATAGCTTAAGATAAGCTCTGCTAGGAGGTTCTATCTTATTTTCATTAAAAATAATTTCACCATGTGGGAAAGGAGAACTTAATTTTGTACTATATAAAATGGTATTAGGTTCAAGAAGTGTCCATGCTCCAAGTTTTGCTGTTGGATTTGGATCACCAAAATTATGAGGTTTAAAATTAATATGAGGAAGTTTTTCTTCAATAAGTTTAACACGTCTAAAAAAATCAATAGGGCAACTATGCCAATTTCTTTGAATTTGTTTGAGTTTATTTGCTCCATCATTAATAGAATTTATGGGCATAAGTTGTGGTTCAAACCATGTATTTTGAGCCCAAACAGGTTGATGATTTGTTTTTTTTACATGAAAAAAACGTCCAAATTGATGAAGAATGGGAATACCGAGATAGGATAATTCTTTTTTTAATTCATGTTCATAAAAACGGGGAGCAATATATACGCAAGAATTTTGCATAAAAACCTCATAAGAAAATTAGAGAGTGTTTTAAAATTAACGTTAAGTTTTTTGAGAGGAGAACTTTTGAAAAAGTTCCCCTCTCAAACTCTCCCCTCAAAA
>JAHHTE010000098.1 GCA_020024815.1 Mailhella sp. | reverse complement strand
CCAAAGAATGTCGCTTTTATTTTCATAAATCATAAGTAACTGCTATTTGTTTGGGGTTATGCGGTAGCCGTTGGCGAAGAATGAGCCTTGCGGATAGCGATAGCGGTTTATGTAGTTTAATTTTGCGTAACTAGGGTGTTTTTCTGAATAGTTTGGAAACACACCCTAAGTAGAAAAAATAAGAGTTTTTTTACATGCAAAAGAGTTTTTAGATTAAAAAGTTTTGAGAGGAGAGTTTGAGAGGGGAACTTTTTCAAAAGTTTCTCTCTCAAAAACACAGGAATATAATTATAAAAAAACTAATATATTAGGGAAGTATCTAAAACTTGCTCTTTATTCTTTTAAAGCGTAAAATATTTGCTTTAGTTTTGAGATAAAAGGAAGGAATATGAAAAAAGTATTTTTGTTTTTTTTAGTTATTTGTGCAATGTTTTTATTTGTTGCCAAAACCTATGCTTCTCCTCTTGATTATACAGTTTTACAATTAGGTTCACATAACGAAAATACATCAATAGATACTGTTCCACATATTCTTATTATTGGGGGAATTCAAGGAGATGAACCAGGTGGTTTTAATGCAGCAGCATTGATTGGTACACATTATTGTTTTAAAAATGGTTATGTAACTATTATTCCAAATTTGAATTTTTTATCAATAATAGATAGAAATCGTGGTTCTTATGGAGATATGAATAGAAAATTTGCAAAATTAGATGAAAAAGACCCTGATTTTGCAACTGTTCGTAAAGTGCAAGAAATGGTGCGTTCTCCTGAAGTTGATCTTATTTTAAATTTACATGATGGTAGTGGTTTTTATAGCCCTCAATATATTTCTGAATTAAAAAATCCAAAACGTTGGGGAAATTCTATTATTATTGACCAAGAACAATGTAATTCTCCAAAATATAGTGAGTTGGGGGAAATAGGTAGAAAAGTTGCTACGCATGTGCAAGCAAATTTATTACATAAATCACATAGTTTTAATTTGCATAATACTGACACAGCTAAGGGTGATAAAGAAATGGAAAAAACCCTTACTTGGTTTGCAATTGGACAAGGAAAGCCAGCTTTTGGTATTGAGGCAAGTAAAAATTTAAATGTTCCTGAACGTGTTTATTATCATTTGCAAGCTATTGAAGTTTTTTTCCGTCATGTGGGGATTGAATATGAAAGGGACTTTGAACTTGATACAAAAAGTATAAAAAAGACATTATCGTCAAATATTTATTTAGGTTTTATGAATAATAGACTTGTTTTACCTTTGGAAGATATTCGTAGACCACAAGTTGGTGTTTTTCCTATGGAAAAAGACTATGAAGTACATGGAAATAGCCCTATTTTGACAGCTATTGCAAAACAAAATACAATGCAAGTTCATTATGGGAATAATCGTTTAACAAATTTTAATGTGGAATGGGTTGAACTTGATACTTCTCTTGAAACTATGGAAATAGAACTTGATGGTAAAATTGTTGCAGCAAAATTTGGTGATATTTTGTATGCAGAAGAATACGCTAAATTAATTCCACAAGAAGGATATAGATTAAATGCCATTGGGGCAGTTGTGGGTGATGGTCCTCGTGGTGATGAAAGTGGGATAAAAATTTATAAAAAAGATTTTCAATCTCGTTTTTCTCTTGATAAAAATGGCTCACAATTTCGTTTAGAAGTTTATAAAGGGAAAAAATATGTTGGAACTTTTGTTTTAGAATATTCTAATACAAAAGAAAAAGAATTATTTTCTCCTTTAGGTATAAAATAGATTTATTTTTATATGTTATAAAAATTCCTTTAGTTAAGGATAGATATATTTTTTGTGATATAAGAAAATCTTATTTACAAAAAGAAAAGGGTTATTATGCAAAGAATTCCAGAACCATTAAAAATATTAGTTGATCAAATTGCAAAATTTCCAGGTCTTGGACCTAAATCTGCTATGCGTGTAGCTATGACACTTCTTAAATGGCCAGAGGCAGAAACAATGCGTCTTGGTAAAAATATTTATGAATTGCGTAGTAATTTGCATTTATGCAATGAATGTGGGGCATTATCAGATGTTGATCCTTGTACTATTTGTTCTGATCTAATGCGTTCTAATGAAATTCTTTGTCTTGTATCAGAATGGGATAGTATGCTAACTCTTGAGGAGGGGGGATTTTTTAAGGGAAAATACTTTATTTTAGGTGGGCTTTTATCTCCATTAGATAGCCGTTCAAGTGAATATCTTGAAATAGAGAAACTTATGCAACGACTTGATAAGGGAGAAATAAAAGAAGTTGTTCTTGCCTTAGGTGCAACAGCAGAAGCAGAGGCAACAGCTGTTTTTATGAAAGAAAAAATTACAGCTCGTTTTCCACAAATAAAAGTAACACGTTTAGCTCAAGGTATTCCTTTAGGAGCTGAAGTAAAATTTATGGATAAAGAAACCCTTAAACAATCATTACAATATCGACAAGAATTATAATAGGTTTTGCTTATGAAAATTGTCCAAATGTTATCTCCCTTGCCTACATTGGCTTTTTTGTTTTTTACGCATTTAATCATTTTTTTTGCGTTTAGGCTTGGGCTTTTTTATTTTGTATATCCTTTTATAACTGATCATGATGCTATTTTTACTGCACTTTATATTGGTTTAAAATTTGATGCACGCCAAGTTGTTTTTCTTACACTTATTACTTCTATTTGTTTAATTATTCCACCTTTTGAAAGATTATTAGTTAATAGTCGTATTTTTCGTTATTTGATATGCTTATGGCAAACATTAGTCTTTGCTTTTATGCTTTGTGTGTATGTTGTTGATTTTGGAGTATATTTTTATTTAAATCAACGTGTTGATTTAACGTTATTAGATTTATTGAAAGAAGCAGATATTGGTTTTACAATGGTTTGGCAATCATATCCAGTTGTTTGGATAGGGCTTATTTTTTTAATTGTTCTTATGGGATATTTTCTTTTTTGGAATAGAATATTAAGAAATAGAATTCCAAGAAAGATTAAACGTAAGAAAAATATTCGAACAGTGGAAACTTGTGCTTGCGTTTCAACAGCTATTACTTTGCGTTTTATTGCAATTTTTGTTTTAGTTATTGTAGGAATGGGGCAAATTAGTTCAAGTTTTTTCCCTTTACGTTGGAGTAATGCATATTTAAGTACAGATAAAAATATTTCTCTTATTGCTATAAATCCTATCCAAAATTTATATGATACTATTGATGCTGCTGCATTTATTATTCCAGATAAGAAATTCGCAGAAGAAGCATATCCACGTATGGCAAAACTTTTACAATCTCCTAGTACAAATAAAAGTATGGACTTTACTAGAACCTATGCAGAAGATAATTCTAAGAAACCACTAAATATTGTTGTTATAATGATGGAATCTTGGACAACACCAAAAGCAAGTTTGCCACATGGTACAGGTTCTAAAAAAGGTTTTGAAGATCATACAAAATATTCTGAAGGATATGATATTGATCCAACACCTTTTGCAGAAAAAATGCTTGCAGATTCTTTGTATTATCCTAATTTTTATGCTAATTCTCGTACAACAGCTCGTGGAATTATGTCAACTTTGACAGGAATTCCTGATGTTAATTTTAGTGCAACGGCAACCTCACGAAATCCTAACATGGTAGATCAACAAATAATTTTTAATGAATTTAAAAATTATGAAAAATATTATATGATTGGGGGAAATGCAAACTGGGCGAATATTCGTGGTATTTTTCAAAATAATATTGATGGATTGCATATATTAGAAGATAGCTATTGGAAGGCTCCTAATACTGATGTATGGGGTATTTCTGATCTTGCGTTATTGCGTGAAAGTGTTGATGTATTAAGTCAAAGTAAAAAACCATTTATTGCTTTTATTCAAACAGCTGGCTATCATAGACCTTTTACAATTCCAGAAGATAGGGAATATTTTCAGTTAGCACCAGAACCAAGTGCAGAAGTATTAAAAGCATGGGGTTTTTCTAATGCAGCAGAATATCAAGCATTACGATTTGTAGATTATGCTGTGCAACGTTTCTTTGAACGAGCTAAAAAAACAGATTGGTATGAAGATACTGTTTTTATTCTTTTTGGTGATCATGGAACAGTAGAATTTAATACCACTATGAATGATTCTTATCTAACTTCTTGGTTACATTTTTGGCATACACCTTTTTTTATTCATAGTCCTAAATATGTCAAAGCAGGGATAAATCCAGCTCTTCATTCACAAAAAGATATTTATCCAACTCTTGCTGATATGATGGGAATACCTTATAAAAATACAACATTAGGGCAACCAATGTTACAAAAAACAGAAGATAATATGTTTATTCCTCGTGAATTTATAAAAATAGAAGAAAATGGAAAAACAGATTATGTGTTTAATAAAGTTTTAGATAATAAATTGAATAATCATGTATATATTGCTGTTTCAGAAGGTGAGGGGTTACTTTTAAAAGATAATTTTGCTTATTCTTCTTCATTAGCTAATGATGGTGCAAAAGATGTTTTGCGTGATATTAGTATAGATGATAATAAAAACGTAATATCACAATATCCTGAAATAGCAAAAGAATTGCAACAATTAGCAAAAGATTATTATTATACTTCAAAATACTTATTTTTACATAATAAAAAACAATAATAAAAAGGGGAAAATAAATCCCCTTTTTTAATGGCTAAACTATTGATTGGACAAACTAAGTAAAAAAACATATACTTATTAATTATAGTATTTTTTATCACCCCCAAAAAATGAGGTGTTTATGTATAAAATTGTTTTAATGGGTCGTCCTAATGTGGGCAAATCTACCCTTTTTAATAGACTTATTCGTAGTAATAGAGCGATTACACATGATAGAGCTGGTATTACTCGTGATAGAATGGAAGGTATTGTTAAAAGTAAATATCATAGACCATTTATTTTAGTGGATACTGGTGGAATTACGCTCGATAGTCATTATCAAGTAGCTGATGGTCCAGAAGGTATTCGAGGTTTTGAAAAAGAAATTTTACGTCAAGCAGAAGAGGCTATGCAAGAAGCTTGTGCTATTTGTTTAGTTGTTGATGGACGTGATGGGCTTATGCCTTTTGATGAGCATGTAGCTGATTATATTAGAAAACTAGGTAAAACTATTTTATTAGTAGTAAATAAAGTTGATGGCATGGAAAGAGAAGATATTATGTGTGCTGATTTCCATGTATTAGGTTTTTCAATGGTTGCAGTATCAGCTGAGCATGGAAATCAAATCCGTTATCTTGAAAATTTACTTGTTGATTTACTTCCTGAACTTCCTGATTATGATGAAGAAGAAATTATGAATGGTTTACAGGAAGAAGATGAAAGTATTTTAGAGAAAAAAGCAAAAAAAGCAGCTCAAAAAGCTCAAAGAGAAGAACTAGAACAAGAAGAATTAGAAGAAATTAATAGTATGATGGAAGAAAATGAAACTAATGTTTCTGTTTTTTCTAATAATTCTGACGAAGATTTTGATTTTGAAAATGCTAATCAAGAAGAGTATCTTATTGATTTTGATGAAGCAGAATTTTTAAAATCAGCTAAAGATTTTCAAACAGGAGAAGAAATTGTTGATTTTGTAGATAGTGAAAACTCTGATGAATTACCAGTTTTAAAAAGAGAAAAAAATAATAAAAATACTCCATTAAAAATTTGTTTATTAGGGCGTCCTAATGCAGGTAAGTCTTCTATATTAAATGCTTTTGTTGGTAAAGAACGTATGATAGTAAGTGATCTTGCAGGAACAACAAGAGATAGTGTTGACGTACCTTTATTATGGCAAGGTAAAATATATATTTTTGTTGATACTGCTGGTATTCGTCGACGTTCAAAAATTTCTGATACTGTGGAGCGTTTTTCTGTTAATTCTTCTTTAAAAAGTACGACAAAAGCAGATGTAACATTGTTAGTCATTGACGCATTACAAGGTCTTACAGCTCAAGACAAACGATTAATTGAGCTTTTAGATGAGAGAAAAACTCCTTTTATTATTGTATTAAACAAAATGGATTTAGTTCCTGCTTCTGCTAGACGTGCATTACAAAAACAATTTGCAGAAACATTATCTTTTTGTCAGCATGTTCCGGTAATGCCAACATCAGCAAAAAATAGATATGGTTTAAAAATGCTTCTTCCAATGGCAGAGCAAATTAAAGAAGAATGTAGTGTGCGTATTGGAACAGGACAGTTAAATAGGGCTATGGATTTGGTATTAACAAAACATCAACCTCCTGTGGTTCGTCGTGTTCGTCCTAAATTTTATTATTTGACACAAGCAGAAAGTGAACCACCTACTTTTGTCTTTTTTGTGAATGATGCTGATAGAGTGGGAGAATCATATATACGATATTTAGAAAAGTCTTTACGCCGTTTATTTGCTATTGAGCATGCCCCTATGCGTGTGCATTTACGATCTTCTCATATAAAAAATAGCGATAAAGTAAATAATAAAAAGAAAAATGAAGGGATTGAAAATAAAGAACAATCTCAATATATAGAGCAAAAACCTGCTAAGGAAGAAAAAGAAAAACAAGAGAAAAAGGCAACAGCTGGAAAAGCAAAGGCAAAACCTAGCGGACGTACAACGCTAAAAGCTGCTTTGCGTAATCCTAATTCTCCACAAAGTCGTTCATTAAAAAAAGCTTTACGAAAGAAAAAAGTGTAAGGGGATACTATGCAAAAAATAGATTGTAAAGGTTTGGCTTGTCCAGAGCCTGTAATAAAATGTAGAGATTATATTGAAAGTAATAAACCAAAAGAATTTCAAATAATTGTGGATAATGCACCTGCAGTGGAAAATATTACACGTTTTGCAGAAAATAATAATTATCTTGTGTCAAATGTTTTAAATAATAATGAACATGAATATATTCTAACTCTAGTAAATAATGGTAGTGAGGTAAAAAGTGAAGTTCCACATTTTGAACGTTCTGCTTTTTTTACAGATACTTCAATTTTTACAAAAGTTCCTATGTTTAAAGAATTAGCTGAAAATTATGAAGATTATTTGGCTTTTACAAAAGAACATTCAAAAACAGTGGTCTTTCTTTCTACTGATTTATTAGGGCATGGTGATGACGAACTAGGAGCTAAGCTTATGGAAAACTTTCTTGCAAGTTTAGCAGAAATTAATATTTGGCAAATTATTTTAGTAAATGGTGGAGTTCGCCTGGCAACAAAAGAAGGGAAAAATCTTGAAAGTTTACGCCGTTTAGAAAAAATGGGTGTAAAAATTAATGTTTGTGGTGCTTGCCTTAATCATTATGGTTTATATGATCAGAAAAAAATTGGTGAAACAACTAATATGTTAGATATTGTAACTACGCTTGATACTGCTGATAAAGTTATTCGTCCTTAATTTTTTGGAGTAATTTTATTTTTTTTTGAGAGGGGAACTTTTGAAAAAGTTCCCCTCTCAAACTCTCCTCTCAAA
>JAHHTE010000097.1 GCA_020024815.1 Mailhella sp. | reverse complement strand
TTATATTATTTTATTGCAATTTGTAGAAAAAACTATTAGAAAAAATAAAATTTTTGAAAATAGTTTTCAATAAAAAGGTAACAATATGAAAAAAATATTTTTTATTATTAATATGTTAACTATATGTTTCTTTTTTTCTATTAATGGCTATGCTAAAGAATTACATATAGCAGTAAGTATTATTCCTGAGGCTCGTTTTGCAACAGAAATTTTAGGTGGAAAAGGTAAGGTGCAGTGTCTTATTCCTCAAGGGGGAAGTCCTGCAACATATTCACCTAGTCCCCTTGCTTTAGCAGAATTAAATAAGGCAGATATATATTTTACTATTGGAGTAGCAGCAGAAAATAATAATATTTTGGTAAATTTGCCTGAAACAGTAAAAGTTGTGCCTTTAGATTCTTTAGTAAGAGAAAAATATCCTGATTTAACAATAGGTAATACTCGAGATCCGCATATATGGCTTTCTCCTAAAAGAGTTATTGTTATGGTACAAAAAATGGCAGAATATATAGCTTTGCTTGATGTTGAAAATAAAGATTTTTATCTTAATAATGCTAATAATTATATAGCTAAAATTCAAGAAGCAGATAAAAAAGCACAAGAAATTTTTCAAACTGTAAAAAATAAGAAATTTTTAGTTTTTCATCCTGCTTTTGGTTATTTAGCTGATGATTATGGGCTTGAAATGTATGCTCTTGAACATCATGGTAAAGAGGCAGGAGCAAAACACTTGCAAGAAATGATAGATATTGCTAAGACAAATTCCATCAAAGTTATTTTTCATCAAAGAGAAATTTCTAGCCGTCAAGTGGAGGCTTTTGCGTCTGAAATTGGAGGAAAAGCAGTAGAGCTTAGCCCTCTTTCTTATGATTATACAGAAAATTTATTATTATTAGCAAAAAGTATTAAAGACGCTCAATAAAAATATGAATGCTTTATCTATTCAAGATTTATGTGTAAATTATGCTAATCATCATGCTTTAGAACATATTAATCTTACTGTTTCTGAAGGAGATTTTTTAGGCATACTTGGCCCAAATGGTGGAGGCAAGTCAACTTTTATTAAAGCAATTATTGGAAGTATACCTTATACTGGAAAAATTGAAATTTTTGGAAAAGAAAATAATTTTTCAACACTTGGGTATATGCCACAATCGCTTGATTTAAATAAACGTTTTCCTATAAATGTATTAGAAGTATGTTTGGGAGCTTATTTACATAAATCTTGGAATATTTTGCATAAATATACACAAAATATGAAAGATGAAGCTATGGAATATTTATCTATGCTTGGTATAGAACATCTTGCTTATCGAGGTATTACAGAGCTTTCTGGTGGTGAGTTTCAAAAAATGCTTTTAGCAAGAACATTATTAACAAAACCTAAATTACTTTTGCTTGATGAACCTACTGCTAATATTGATCCACAATCTTCACAATTAATTTTTGAATTATTGGCAAAATTAAATAGTAAAATGACTATTATTATGGTTACGCATGATTTAACAGCCATTGCTTCTTGTGTAAAAAGCATAGCTTGTCTAAGCCAAACATTAATTTATCATGGTGAGCCAAAATTAAATGCTGAAATTATGACTGAAATGTATGGGTGTCCTATTGATTTAATTGCACATGGTCATCCTCACCGTGTACTTCCTCATCATAGTCATGATTAATATTTAGTTATGATTAGTAAAGGAAAATTTTTATGTTTAATGCAATTTTAGAATATCAATTTTTACAATATGCTTTTGTTATTATTATATTAAGTAGTATTGTTTGTGGCATTATGAGCAACCTTATTATTGAAAAAAAAATGTTAATGATAAGTGGTGGACTTGCACATACGGCATATGGTGGAATTGGGCTTGCTTATTTTTTTTCTTTTAATCCAACATTGGGAGCTTTAGGTTTTACTCTTTGTTGTGCGTTGTTTATTGCAATTTTAAATAGAAAATCAACTATACCTAATGATATTTTTATTGCTTTATTTTGGGCTTTGGGTATGGCATTAGGTATTATTTTTATTGGATTAATTCCAGGATATACGCCGAATATTGAATCATATTTATTTGGTAATATTTTATTTGTATCTTGGGAAGATTTAATTTTAATGGCAGTACTTACTGTTATTATAGGATTAAGTCTTGTTCTTTTTTATAAAGATTGGCAATTATTTTTATTTGATGAAGATTTTGCAAGATTGCAAGGTCTTGCAGTAAATTTTTATCATTATTTTTTATATTTACTTGTTACATTAAGCATTATTTTGCTTATTCGTGTTGCTGGTATTATTTTAGTTTTAGCTTTGCTTTCAGCTCCTGCTGCAAGTGCAAGTTTATGTAGTAAATCTTTTACAGGGCGTTTATTACTTTCAATTCTTTTTTCTTTTATTTTTAGTTTTTGTGGGCTTTGGCTATCGTATCATTTAAATGTTTCTTCTGGTGCTAGCATTGTTGTTTTTGCTTTTTGTATTTATAGCCTTTTACTTTTACGAAAAAAACTTATGGGATAGTTTTTTAAGATAATGTTTTTTTTGAGAGGAGAACTTTTGAAAAAGTTTCCCTCTCAAACTCTCCCCTCAAAACTTTTTATTTTAAAATCTCTTTTGCGTACAAAAGAGATTTTGTTTTTTTATCATAAAAATAGGTTGGTTATTAAATTCTTTAGGGTAATTTTAAATAGATTATCACAAAAAAATGTTTGATTATTCTAGACGGTATAATAATTAGTTATATTCTATTGGTATATAAATTTTCCAAAAATTCTTCCATAGCCTCGTCCATTTGTGGGATAAAATCCTGTAAAGGAAAACTTTTTTGACATGTAGGGCAAAACATATACGCTTCATGGCAAGTTCTTTTTATAAGTAATTTTTGTTTGCAAAGTGGACAATCTAATGTTGTTTGTGCCTCTCTTTTAGCTGTAAAAAACATAAATCCTCTCTATTGGTAAAGATGACAAGAAATACTATGTTGTTTTTCTTGTTTTTTTTGTGGTTTTTGTTGTTTACAAATTTCCATAACATAAGGACAACGACTAGCAAAAGAGCATGCTGTATGTATTGCAGTTAAACGCGGAGGTTCACCTTGTAATGGAGTAGTATTTTCTTTTTTTCCTATTTGTGGAGCAGAAGAGATAAGAGCTTTTGTATACGGGTGTTTGGGATTTTGAAAAAGTTCTGATTTTGAGGCTTGTTCAATAATTTCACCAGCATACATTACAGCAATTTCATCACACATAAAAGAAACAACTTGTAAATTATGAGAAATAAAAACATAACTAAGTTGGTATTTTTCTTTTAAATCTAATAATAAATTAAGAATTTGTGATTGATGTGAAGCATCTAATGCTGAAACTGGTTCATCACAAATAAGTAATTCAGGTTTTGTGATAATAGCTCTTGCAATAGCTATTCGTTGTCTTTGTCCTCCTGAAAATTCATGGGGAAAACGGTGAAAATGTTCTTGGTTAAGTCCTACTTCTTGTAACATAGCAAGAGTTTTTTCTTTTACTTCTTTTTTAGAAAATTGTTTTGTCAAAAGAAGTGGCTCACTAATGCTTTTTCCAATGCATTGTCTAGGGTTTAAAGAAGAAAAAGGATCTTGAAATACCATTTGAATAGCATTTGGTTGAAATAAAAAAGAAGAAATATTTTGCTCTTTATATAAAATTTTTCCTGAATTTGGATTGAGTAAACCTACAATCATTTTTGCAAGTGTAGATTTACCACAGCCAGACTCACCAACTATTCCAAGACACATTCCTTTTTGCAAAGAAAAATTGATATTTTGCACAGCATAAAAATCTGTTTTTTGTGCAAAACCAGTTTTTATGGAATATGTTTTGCTTATATTTTGTAATTCAAGAATATTCATAAACGTATGTATTATAAGAGAAAATAATAATGTTTTTTATTATTATATCAGTATGTTATTTTGTATGATATGTATCTGTTTCAATATGAGCATCTGCAAATGTTGCCATTTCATTATAAATAGTTTGAGCAGAACGCAATAAACCTAAAGCTAATGCTGATCCTGTTCCTTCACCTAAACGCATAGATAAATCAAGCATAGGTTTTTTTTGTAATTTTTCAATAATTGTTTGATAACCTGGTTCAGCAGAGGCATGGCTTAAAAATGCGTAATCTTTTACTGCATTATGTATACAGTATGCAGCAGCATAGGCTGATGTAGAAATAAATCCATCAATTATTACAGGATATTTTAATGCAGCTGCTCCCAAGACGACACCACAAAGTGTTGCAATTTCAAAGCCACCTAAAGAAGCTAAAATTGCTAAAGCAGAATCTTCTTTTTGTTCATTATGTCTTTCTATTGCTTGTTGAATAATTTTGGCTTTATGTAAAACTCGTTCAGCATTAAGTCCTGCTCCTGGTCCTGTAATCTTAGCAGGGTCAAGATTAAAATATTTTGCAAAAAGGGCTGTTGCTGGGGTTGTATTGCCTATTCCCATTTCTCCAATTGAAAAGATGTGATACCCTTTTTGGCTTGCATTATAGACTGTATTTGCACCTTCAAGAATAAGTTTTTCGCAAAGTTCAAGGCTCATGGCATTTTCTTTAGCAATATTTCCTGTTTCTTCAAGAGTATTAATTTTTCTTGCACGGGGATCTTTTGGGCATATCCCTTTATGGCCAGCATCAAGAAGAACCATATCCATATTATACTGTTTAGCTAATACGCTAATACCAGCACCACCCTTAAGAATATTTAAAATCATTAAATGCGTTACTTCTTGAGGATTTTGAGCAACACCTTCTATACATACACCATGATCTCCAGCTGCTAAAATATGCAAAGCAGGATCAATTTGGATAGGAAATTTACCTTGATAAATGGCAAAAAGTTTGACTGCAAATTCTTCTAAACGTCCAAGACTACCAACAGGTTTTGTAAGATTATCAAGATGTTTTTGTGCTTTTTTAAGGTAAATAGGGTCAATGGGAGTTATTTGTGATAAAAGTTGGGCTAAATTTTGGAACATAAAAATACCTTAGTTTTATTTGATAAATAAAGAAAATTTATAACAGTATATTAACTTTTTTTTATATAATGTATTTTTATGCAAAAAAAAAGGGAAGTTTTTGACTTCCCTTAATTTTTTTTATTATTTCTTCCAAGTGTTGCAAACATTGCCAACAAGTGAAGGAGATGGAATAAGGGTTTGTTTACCTTTAGACCAGTTTACAGGAGTAACTTCATTTGTGCATTGAGTATGTTGTATCGCAGTAATTCTTCTAAGAATTTCATCAAGATTACGGCCAACACCAGCTGCTAAAATATCAGCTGATTGGAGAACTCCATTTGGGTCAATAAGGAAAGTTCCACGTAAGTTCATGCACATTTCTTCATCATAAACATTATAGAGTCTACCAATTGATCCACCAAGGTCAGAGAGCATTGGGAAAGGCATATTTTTTTGTGTCATTAATTTGATTTCTTTTTCTTCCCAAACTTTATGCACAAACATACTGTCAGTGCTAATGGTAAGTACTTCTACGCCTAATTCTTGGAATTTGTCATTATATTCAGCAACTGCTGAAATTTCGGTTGTTCAAACAAAGGTAAAATCACCAGGGTAAAAGAAAAGCATTACCCATTTGCCTTTATAATCAGAAAGTTTTACAGATGAAAAAGTGCCGTTTTTATAAGCTTTTAATGTAAAATCAGGTGCAGGTTGTTGTACTTTTACAAGCATTTTGTTACTCCTTATTAGTAATTTTTATTGTTTATTCTATTGCTACAATAAAATAAAGTCAAGAAAATGCTTGAAAATAAAAGAGAAAAAAGAAAAATAAAAATTTTAAAAATTTCCTTTGACAAAGCTTAATATTCTATGTATAACCGTTTTTGTGTTGAATGCCCGGATGGCGGAATTGGTAGACGCAAGGGACTTAAAATCCCTGGACCTTTACCGGTTGTGCGAGTTCAAGTCTCGCTCTGGGCACCACAAATATTTTAGGCTATCCATTTGGGTAGCCTTTTTTGTTTTAATTTTTATTTTCCAAAATCTTTTTATTCCCTTGCCTTATTGTAATAAGTATGCCATAGTTTACATACTCATAATTTTTAGATGTGAGAGGTCTAGCATGAATGAAGAAAGATTAATGGCGTCTATTGAAGATTTGGCTACAAAGTGTAATGAAACACCTGAACATGGCGTAACTCGTATTTCTTGGACAAAAATGGATTTAAAAGCTCATTTGTGGTTAGAAAAAGAGTTTTCTCGCATTGGTATTCCTGTTTGGACTGATGGTGCTGGTAATGTACATGCTCTTTATAGAGGAAAAACAAAAGAGCCACGTTTAATTATAGGTTCTCATTTAGATACTGTTCGTAATGGTGGAAAATATGATGGAACTTATGGTATGCTTGCAGCTTTAGAAGTGTTGCGTTCTTTTAAAGAAGAAAGATTTCAACCAGATAGAAATATAGAATTTATTGCTTTTGCTGAAGAAGAAGGGTCAAATTTTGGAACAACTTGTTTAGGGAGCAAACTTATTACTGGTGTTGTTTCTCCTGAAAAATTAAAAGATTTAAAAAATGAAGAAACAAATGCTTGGGAAATGCTTGAAGAATTTGGTATGCACCCAGAAAATTTAGTTAATGAACAAATTAATGCACAAGATGTTTTTGCTTTTTTAGAAGTTCATGTGGAACAAGGTAAACTTTTAGAACAAAAAAAATATGCCATTGGTATTGTTACTGCCATAAGTGGTATGCTTCTTCATCGAGTTGTATTTAAAGGACATTCTGCTCATGCTGCAAGTAAAATGGAAGGTAGACGTGATCCTTTGGTTTGTTTTGTTGAGTGTCATCAAGCATTACAAAAAGCTCATCAAGATAATGTGCTGCCTGAAGGTTCAAGTTTTACTGTAGGTAAGATAGCGTGTTATCCAGGTATTGGAAATGTTGTACCTAATGAATGTGCTTTTTGTTTTGATGTTCGTCATTATGAAGTACCACTTTTAGCAAAATCATGGGAAATATGTGAAAAAATTATTCGTGATACTGCTAAGAAAAATAATATAGAAGTTGAAATTACTCCTCTTTCTGCAAGTGGTGGGGTGAAAATGGCTGAAATTGCACAAAATGCTTTTAAAGAAGCTGCTCAAAACTTAGGGTATGAGTTTATGGAGTTACCAAGTGGTCCAGCGCATGATGCTGCTGCAATGGCAAATGTAGTGCCTGCTGGTTTGTTATTTGTGCCAAGTAAAGATGGTATAAGTCATTCACCTGATGAATACACTGCTCCTGAAGATTTAGCTAAGGGCGCAAGGGTCTATGAAGAAGCTATACGAAAATTAGCAACAATAACAGAAAATTAACTAGAATAAATCGTGTGTTATAACATTATATAATTATAACATGGTATTATCTAATACTAAAATAAGGTTAACTTATAAATACTCTTTAATAAAATTTAGAAATATACGTTAGTAATACTATTTTTTGTAGTGTAAAAAAATAAAAGCTCTTTTGTATACAAAAGAGCTTTTGGATTAAAAAGTTTTGAGGAGAGAGTTTGAGAGGGGAACTTTTTCAAAAGT
>JAHHTE010000096.1 GCA_020024815.1 Mailhella sp. | reverse complement strand
TTTGGATTAAAAAGTTTTGGGGGGAGAGTTTGAGAGGGGAACTTTTTCAAAAGTTCTCCTCTCAATAACATAATAAAATGTATTAGTTTTTATCTGTATTTTCTTCTGATTTTTCTTTTAACGTTTCTAAAAAAGAAAGATCAGGGTTTTTATTTTGGAAGATTTGATTTGCTTTCATTTTAAAAGCTATTGGAAGAACTTCATCAATATGTGTTACAAATTTAATTTTTAAATGGCTTGTAATTTCATTTGGAATTTCTTCAATATCTTTTTCATTATCTTTTGGAACAATTACGG
Source organism: Mailhella sp. (assembly GCA_020024815.1). GTDB lineage: Bacteria > Desulfobacterota > Desulfovibrionia > Desulfovibrionales > Desulfovibrionaceae > Taurinivorans. Next base: position 7,455 of record JAHHTE010000096.1, on the reverse strand, counting down.
TTTTAATATTAGAACGTTTTGCTGCAAGAAGTTTTTCTCTTAAACCACCGATAGCAAGTACACGTCCTCTTAGGGTTATTTCACCTGTCATTGCAACACTTTCTTGCACTGGAATACCAAGTAAGGCAGAACTAATGGAGGTTGCCATTGTGATACCAGCACTTGGACCATCTTTAGGTGTAGCACCTTCAGGAACGTGGATATGAATATCAATATCTTTATAAAAATCAGCACGCAAACCTAAAATTGTTGCTCGAGAACGAACATAGCTAAAAGCAGCTTCTGCTGATTCTTTCATTACAGAACCCAATTGTCCTGTTGTTGATACTTTTCCTGTACCTGGCATAATGGTTGTTTCAATATAAAGAATATCACCACCAACATTATTGTAGGCAAGACCAGCAACAACACCAATTTGTGATTTATTTTCTCTATCACCAAAACGATATTTTGTGATACCTAAATAATCGTGTAGATCTTTCTTTTTTATTGTAAAATGTTGTGAAATTAATTCTTCATTATCAACTATTTTAATTGCAGTTTTACGACAAAGAGTAGCAATTTGTCTTTCTAAATTTCTAACTCCAGCTTCTCTTGTATAGGAACGGATAACTTCTAACATTGCATCATTATCAATAGAAAGACAATTTTCTTTTAACCCATGCATTTTGCTTTGTTTTGGTAAAAGAAAATCTTGAGCAATACTCATTTTTTCAGTTTCAAGATAGCTTGAAAGTTCAATGATTTCCATACGATCACGAAGTGGTCCTGGAATATCAGAAAGTGAGTTTGCAGTAGTAATAAAGAAAATTTTAGAAAGGTCATAATCAAGATCAAGATAGTGATCACTAAAAGTGCTATTTTGTTCAGGATCTAAAACTTCTAAAAGAGCTGATGAAGGGTCGCCACGAAAATCAGCTGTCATTTTGTCAATTTCATCTAAGCAAAAAAGTGGGTTATTTGACTTTGCTTTTTTGAGAGCTAAAAGAATTTTACCAGGCATAGCTCCTACGTAAGTTCTTCTATGACCTCGAATTTCAGCTTCATCTCGAACACCACCTAAAGAAATACGTACAAAATCACGTCCAGTGGCTTCTGCAACAGATTTAGCAAGTGATGTTTTACCAACACCAGGAGGACCAACAAAACAAAGGATAGGTCCTTTTAAACCATCTGTTAATTTTTGTACTGCTAAATACTCTAAAATACGTTCTTTTGGTTTTTCTAACCCAAAATGAGCATTATCTAAAATATTTTTTGCATCTTTAATATCAATATTGATTTCTTTTAATTCATTCCAAGGTAAATCTAAAACCCAATCAATATAGTTACGTGAAACGGTATATTCAGCAGAAGAAGGGGACATAGGGCGAAGTTTTTTTAATTCTCTTAATGCTCTTTCTTTTGCTTCTTCTGGCATATTTTTTTCACGAATACGTAATTCTAGATTATCAGCTTCAGCTTGAGGGTCTTCATTACCCATTTCTTTGTGAATAGCTTTTATTTGTTCAGCAAGATAATATTCTCGCTGATTTTGTTTCATTTGATCTTTAACTCTTGATTTTATTTTCTTTTCAAGATCAGAAACAGCAAGCTCTCCATTAAGAAGTTCATAGGCTTTAGCAAGACGTTCACTTGTATTTAAAATTTCTAATACTTCTTGTTTTTTGGTATAATCAACGCGAAGGTGAGGCATGATAGCGTCAGAAAGCTTTCCAGCATCATGTAAACCCGTAATAGCTGCTAAATGCTCTTGGGTAATTTTTCTATTTGTTTTAGAAAATTCTTCCATTGCTTCATGCACAGCTCTATAAAGAGCTTCTGCTTCTTCTTGATTACCTTTTATATCAGAAATTTCTTTTGTAATTAAACAAGGATAACTTTTATTACCAAAAGGACTATGGTTTTGATCTTTGAAAAAAGAATCATCTTTATTTAAATCAAGTAAGAGAAGGTCTTCTTTATTTTTAAGACTTTCCCAAGTTGCACGGTATAGACCTTCAAAAAGAACTTTTATACTTCCATCAGGTAAACGCATAAGTTGTAATATGCGGCTTACTACTCCAATGGTATAAAGGTCATCTAAATCTGGTTTTTCAATATCAGCTTCTTTTTGTGCTACAAGGAAAATATGTTTTCCATAGGAGCTAATGGATTGCTCAATAGCACGTATAGATATATCTCGTCCCACAAAAAGTGGAGTAATAGAACCAGGAAAGATAACAACTTCCCTAAGGGTCATTATAGGCAAAATACGTTTGTTCGTATTGGTGAGTAAGGACATGTTACCCCTCTAACATACTATTTTTATAAGGCATAGCGTTTATTCTGCTTTTGATAAAAATAAAGGAGCTTCATTTTTTTCAATAACATTTTTTGTAATAATGCATTGTTTACCCTTAGCTTTTTCAGGTAAATCATACATAATATCTAGCATAACAGATTCAAGCACGTTTCTAAGTCCACGTGCACCTGTTTTACGTTCAATAGCTTTTTGTGCAACAAGTTTTAATGCTTCTTTTTCAAAATGTAATTCTACACCATCAATTTCAAAAAGCTTTTGATATTGTTTTGTTAATGCATTTTTAGGTTCTGTTAATACTCTAATTAAATCATCTTCACCAAGTTCATCAACGTGTGTAATAACAGGAATACGACCAATAAATTCTGGTATTAAACCAAATTGTACAAGGTCAGTTGGTACAACCATATCCAAAAGTTCAGAAAGGGTATTGTCGCTTTTATGGTTAATGTTTGCACCAAAGCCCATACTTGTTCCTCTAGCTCTTGATTCAACCATTTTTTCTAAACCAATAAATGCACCACCAACAATAAAAAGAATATTAGATGTGTTTAATTTAATAAATTCTTGTTGTGGGTGTTTTCTTCCACCTTTTGGAGGAATATTAGCATCAGTTCCTTCAATGATTTTTAAAAGTGCTTGTTGAACACCTTCACCTGATACATCACGGGTAATTGATGCACTATCACCTTTTCGTGAAATTTTATCAATTTCATCAATATAGATAATGCCTCTACTTGCAGCTTCAAGATCATAGCCAGCATTTTGAACTAATTGAACAAGAATATTTTCAACATCTTCACCAACATAACCCGCTTCTGTTAATGTTGTTGCATCACAAATTGCAAAAGGAACATTTAATATTTTTGCTAATGTTCTTGCTAAAAGTGTTTTACCACTACCAGAAGGACCAGCAAGAAGCACGTTACTTTTTTCAAGTTCAACATCACCAAGTTCTTGTTTGAAGAAAACACGTTTATAGTGATTATATACAGCAACAGAAAGAATTTTTTTAGCATTATCTTGACCAATAACATATTCATCAAGCTTTGCTTTTATTTCTTTAGGAGTAAGAAGAGTTTCAGGTTTTTCTGTGTTTGAATCTTCTTGTCTTTCTATAATATGGTTACAAGCTTCAATGCATCTATCGCAAATGCATGATCTTCCTTGTACTATAAAATGTTTTGCATCAAATTCACTTATTCCACAAAAGGAACAATGCATACCTTCATTATTTTCACTCATATTTAAGCCTATATTAAATCTTTTCTTGAAGTAAGGATATTGTCAATAATACCATATGTTAACGCATCTTCTGCTGTAAGAAAATTATCGCGTTCTGTATCAAGAGTTACTTTTTTAATGCTTTGACCTGTATTTTCTGCTAAAATACTATTAAGGTCTTTTTTCATTCTAAGAATTTCTTTTGTATGAATTTCAATATCTGTTGCTTGACCTTGATAACCAGCAGAAGGTTGGTGAATCATAATTTGGCTATGTGGAAGAGCAAAGCGTTTTCCTTTTTCTCCACCAGCTAAAAGAAATGCTCCCATACTTGCAGCCCTACCCATGCAAAGTGTTGTTACTGGGCAAGCAATAAATTTCATGGTATCATAAATAGCCATGCCAGCAGTAACAGAACCACCAGGACTATTGATATAAAGACTAATTTCTTTTTCAGGGTCTTGGGATTCTAAAAATAATAATTGTGCACAAATAAGAGAAGCAACAGTGTCATTTACTTCTGTACCAAGTAAAATAATACGGTCTTTTAATAAGCGAGAATAGATATCATAAGCACGTTCACTGCGACCAGTTGTTTCTATGACCATAGGTATATTCATAGTTGTTTACTCCTCAAAAATTTTCCCTTTTATATATAAGTTACCCGCAGACAAAAAATTTGCCTGCGGATAAAAAGAATTTACCTAGTGTAAAAAGTATAAAGGCAAAATTTTGATATTTTTAAATTATATGCAAAATCTTTGCCAAAAGAAAATGTTATTCTTTAGGTTCTTTTGCTTTTGTTGTTTTTTTAGGTTTTTCAGCTTTTTCAGGTGTAGCACTTGCAACTTCAACATGTTTAGCTTGGTCAAACATAAGGTCAAGAGCTTTACCAGCCATAAGTCTTTCTTGAATATCTTGAATCATACCTGATTGAAGAACATGATCACGAACTTGTTCGTAACTTTGGCGTGTTTCCATTGCAAGTTGACGAACATACATATCAATTTCTTGTCCAGATACAACAAAGTTCTCACGATATGCAATAGCTAAAAGGAAAACATGTTCTTTTGTTTGTTTTTCAGCAATTTTTTGACCATCTTCTTTTAAAGAAGCAAGAGCTTTAAGCATTTCTTCAGGATCAATATTTTGTTGACCTAAGTGGTTTCTAGCTTCCATCATGTAGTTGGAGAGAGCTTTTTGAACCATGCTTGCAGGCAATTCATAGTTATATTTTTCAAGAACAGTATCAATAAGTTCTTGTTGAGCTTTACTTTTTACGTGAGCAGCTTTACTTTGTTTTACTTGAGTTTCAATAGCTTCTTTTAAGGTAGCAACATCGTTGAAGCCAACTTTTTTTGCAAATTCTTCATCAAGTTCAGGAAGAATTTGTTTATGAATTTTATGAAGTTTAATGGTAATATCAATAGTTTTTCCACGAAAATCAGCATTTGCATAATCATCTGGGCAAACCATAGTACCTTTTACTTCTTCGCCTGGTTTTGCAGTACGAACTAAGGTATCAATTTCTTTATTTGTAGCATCTTTATTATCAGAAAGTTGCATGAGGAAATTTTGTGCTCCCATACCAGGAACAGGAGTACCTTCATACATTCCTTCAACGTCAACTAAAAGAACATCACCATCAACAGGATTTCTTACTTCGTTAACATCTTCTAATGTTGCCATGCTACGGCGAATTTGAGTTGTAAAATTATCAATTTCTTCTTGGCTTGCTTCTGCTGATTCAACATTTACGCTATATTCAGAAAAATCTTTTGGAAGATCAATTTCAGGAAGAACATCAAAAGAACAAGTAAATTCAAAATCATTATCACGAGTAAGTTTTTTTGCATCATCTTGATTTTCAAAATGTACACGACTTATTGGACGAATTTTTTCTTCTTCCAAAATTTTGTTAATAGTTGCATTAATAAGATTTTCAGTAGCGTAGTTGTATACTTCTTCTCCAAAGCGTTTTTCAATTACACTAGCAGGCACTTTACCTTTACGGAAACCATTAAGGTTTAAGCTTTTACCATATTCTTGAATAGTGGAGTTAATGCTATTATTAACTTCTTTTGCTTCAATGTTTACAGTAATTTTACGTTTTGTGGAAGAAACATTTTCAATGTTATGAGACATGGTTTGACTCCTTATATGGTGTGCCGGCATAGTTGGCACTCTTTGGAGCCTTTGACCGGTCAAAGAATTTTAGTGGTACGAGAGAAGAGACTCGAACTCTTAAGGATTACTCCGCTGGATCCTAAGTCCAGTGCGTTTACCAATTCCGCCACTCTCGCATGAGAAAAATCGCAAAAAATAGTTAATACATATTTTAAAACTTGGCAAGTGATTTTAGCTGAAAATTTTTTATTTTTTATAAAATCTTGTTAATTTCATAAATTAGTATAAATTTTTTATTTGGCTAAAAAACAATTGCAATTTAAAATATTAATGCATACTTTGCTATTTTGTGAGGTTAACAATACTATGAATACAAAAATATCACTTAAAAAGCAACTTAGGTCTTTGACTCTTCCTATTTTTATCGAAATATTACTTATTATGTTTTTGGGTTTTATGGATATTTTAATGTTAAGTAAAGTTTCTGATAATGCTGTTGCTGCTGTTGGATTGGCTAATCAGATTTTATTATTAGTTAATATGGTTTTTATGCTTGGTGTTTTGGGGGCTACTGTTGTTTGTTCTCAATATATTGGAGCAAAAAATGAACATGCTTTTGTACAAACTACGGGAGTCGCTTTAACATATAATTTTATTGTTGGAATTTGTTTTGGGATATTCTTTATCTTTTATACGCCGTTTTTATTAGATTTATTAAAAGTAAAAATTGAATTAGTGGCAAATGCAAGTATTTATTTTAAAATAGTTGGTGGTTTGTCTGTTTTAATGTGTTTAAATTTAACTCTTTCAGCTATTTTGCGGAGTTGTAACTTAGCCAATTATCCTATGTATGTTTCTGTTATTGTGAATATTACTAATATTATAGGTAATTATGCTCTTATTTTTGGTAAATTTGGTTTACCAGAACTTGGTGTTCAAGGTGCGGCTATTTCAACTGTTTGTAGTCGATGTATTGCATGTGCTTTATTATTTTATGCATTGAAAAAACAAAAAATTAAAACATCAATTTGGAAAAGTTTATTTCCTTTTCCCTTTGATAAGTTGCAACAAATTTTTAAAATTGGTATGCCAGCAGCAGGGGAGATGGTTTCTTATAGTTTATCGCAAACATTAATTGTTTATTTTGTAAATAAACTAGGTAATGATGTACTTGCTGCACGAACATATCTTGTTAATATTATAATGTTTATTTTTTTATTTGCATTAGCATTAGGGCAAGGTTCTGCTATTTTAGTAGGACAGTTAATTGGTAGAGAAAAAAGAGATACTGCTTTGAAACTTGGTAGATTAAGTCTTAAAGTTGCAATTAGTGTTTCTTTTACGCTTTCATTGTTTTTAGCTCTTGTGGCTCCTTGGATAATGCCTTTAATGACTAAAAATCAAGATATTATTGCATTATGTTTAACAATTTTTTGGGTTGATATTTTACTTGAAATTGGACGAGCTGTTAATATTTTAGGTGGTCGTATGCTTGGGGCAGTAGGTAATCCAGAGTTTCCTTTTGTAGTTGGTGTTATCTTTATGTGGGGTATTGCAACACTAGGCTCATATATTTTGGGTATATGGTTTGGATATGGGTTAGTGGGTATGTGGATTTGTTTTTTACTTGATGAATGTATTCGGGGTGTTTTTATTTGGAAATACTGGGAAAGTGGAAAATGGGCAAGTAGGCGACTAATCACAAATTAGATTATGCTTTGCATAATATAGTTAATATGTTAGTTGTAAAAGGAGTTGTTATATTGATATTATAAAGTTAATTATTTTATATAGGTTATAAT
>JAHHTE010000095.1 GCA_020024815.1 Mailhella sp. | reverse complement strand
TTTAAGGGGAGAGTTTGAGAGGGGAACTTTTTCAAAAGTTCTCCTCTCAAAAAAATAATTAATAGTTTTTAACTAATAATAAGAAAAGGGAAAATATTAAAAATATATTAATATTTCCCCTAAAAGAATATTAGAATACGTTCTAATAAAAATATAGTTAATAATGAAAATTATTTAATGCCAATTTCTTCATCTGTAAGATAACAAGCTGGATCTTCTGCCCATACATCACCATAAACAGCTTCAGCTCTAGCACGGAAGTTACCACCACAAATATTGAGGAATTTACATTTTGCACAACGACCTTTTACATGAGGGCGTTTATCTTTTAATTGATGTAAAAGTTCAATGTTAGGATCTGTCCAAATTTCAGAAAATGGTCTTTCAAGTACATTACCAAAAACATGATGACGCCAGAATTGGTCTGCACTTACTTTACCGTCCCAAGAAATACAGCCAAAACCACGACCAGAACTATTACCTTCATTAAATTGTAAAAGTTCAAAAACTTCTTCAGCTCTTTTTGGATCTTCTTTTAATAAACGCATCCAAAGATAAGGGCCATCTGCATGGTTATCAACAGTAAGAACTTCTTTTTCATAACCTTGATCATAAAGCTCACGGGTTTTATCCATGATAAGATCAATCATAGCACGAGTTTCTGCATGAGTTAAATCTTCTTTAATAAGTTCACTACCGCGACCAGAATATACTAAATGGTAAAAACAAACACGAGGAATATCGCGTTCTTTCATAAGTTCAAAAATCTTTGGTACTTCAACAGCATTACGTTTGTTAATGGTAAAACGTAAGCCTACTTTAATACCTTCTTCACGACAGTAATCAAGACCTTCTAGAGCTTTACGGTAAGACCCTTTTACGCCACGAAATGCATCATGTACATCTTCGCCACCGTCAAGGGAAACTCCAACATAAGAAAGACCAACTTTTTTTAATACTTTTGCCATGTTACGGTCAATAAGAGTACCGTTAGTTGAAATAACTGCACGCATACCTTTGCTTGTAGCATATTTAGCAAGTTCAGGTAAATCACGACGAACTAGAGGTTCACCACCAGAAAAAAGCATTACTGGTGCACCAAATTGTGCAAGGTCATCAATAATAACTTTTGCTTGATCGGTTGAAATAGGGTCAGAACCTTTTTCTTCTAATGCATGAGCATAACAGTGAACACATTTTAAATTACAGCGTTGTGTCATATTCCATACAACAACAGGTTTTTTATCAGCAGAAAATTGAAGTAAATGGGAAGGAAGAGCTCCTGAATGTCTACCATAGCGAAGAGCATCAGAAGGTTCAACTTGATCACAATATAGTTTTGAAATACCTATCATAATGTATCCTTTTTATATGTAAAACACATAGTTATATAAAATTATCGTGGTTAGTATAACTTTTTTTAATAATTTTGCAAGTAATATTCTTTCCTAATAAAGATTATTTTTCTTCTATTTTTTGTGTATACATTTTATTTCCAATATAATGTAGGATTAAAGGAATTAATATTCCAAGTATAATAAGTGCTGTTAATATTGTTTGATGAATTATTGTTTGCTCTGTTTTATAGGGAAAAAGCATAACAAGAGAGCCAGCTAAAATACCAGATAAAAATGCAAGGCTTATGTGGTAAAAATGATTTAAACAGGCACTTAATATATGAGCAAAAGAAAGTATTCCGCAAAGGCAACCTAAAAGAAAAAGACTAATAACAGGTAGATTAAATGTTGTTACAGCTTCTAGTATATAATGATATTGCCCTATAAGAACAAGGATAAAAGCTCCTGAAATACCTGGTAAAATCATAGCACAAATTGCAATAAAACCTGAAAAAAAGATAATAGGATAAGTATGCGAAAGTTGTATTGGGTTTGCAAAACTTATGTAAATGGAAAAAAAAGCTCCAATAATAAAAAATAAGCTAGAAATAATTTTATGTGGATTAGAACTTTTTACTTCTTTTAATAAAATAAGTAAGGAAGAAAAAATAAGTCCAAAAAAGAAAGCCCATACAATATCAGCATGTTTTTCTAAAAGAATAACCATAAAATGAGCTAATGTGCTAATGGCTAAACCTATTCCAAGTAAAAGTGGGAGAGCAAAGCCCCATGGTATTTTATTAAAAGCTTTTTTTAATTTTAATGTAAAAATATATTGAAAAAATTCTTTATCAGCACTTTTTATGGTGGCTAAGAGTTTTCCATAAATTCCAGTGATAAAAGCTATTGTTCCACCTGATACACCAGGAATAGTATCAGCAATTCCCATTAAAAAACCACATAAAAAATAACGAATTTTTTCGTGCATGTATTACCTTTATAATAAAATTTTTAAAATATTAACAATATAAAAAGTTTTTGAAAAGAGAATAAAAGAAAAATTTTTGTAAAATTTTATGGTTATAATAAGAAAAGTGTTGCAAAACTAAGAAAAATAAAAAATCCAGCACCATCAGTAAGGGTTGTGAGAAAAATACTTGAAGCTTGCGCTGGGTCTCTACCTAAGGCACGCAAAATAAGAGGAATAGATCCACCTGCAATAGCACCTAAAAGCATATCAAGCATGAGGGATAAGCCCATTACAACACCAAGCATAGTATTATGTGTAATAAGGGAAATAATTAAAATTGCCATAATTGCAACAATAAGACCAGTTGTGAATCCTATTTTTCCTTCGCGTAATACAGCTTTCCAAGATTTTTTATTATCAAATTTTTCTGTGGCAAGTTGTCTAATCATAACAGCAAGAGCTTGTTGTCCTGTATTACCAGCTTGATTTGCAACCATAGGCATAAGTACAGCTAAAAAAGCCATTTGTGAAATAGAACCTTCAAATAAATAAACTATATAAGCAGATAAAGAGGAATTTAGCATATTAATACAAAGCCAAGGTAAACGAATTGTAACTGATTTATACCAAGGTGTATAAATATCTTCATCTTGGCCAGCACCCACCATACCAAGAAGGTCAGAGCTAGCATCTTCTTGAATAATATCAATAACATCATCATGAGTTACAGCTCCCATTAAATGTCCTTCTTTATCAACAACTGGAAGTGCTAGAAAGTTATAGTGGCTTAAAATTTTTGCAACTTCTGATTTATCTGTATCATATTCAACTGTGATAAGTTCTTTTTTATCAGATAATAATTCTTTGATAAATGTATGTGGTTTTGAAAGCATAAGTTCACGTAAAGAAATAATACTAACTAATTTATCTAATTCATCGACAACATACACATAATAAGGCATATCTTTATCTTCAAGGTCTTCGCGAATGTGTTTGATAGCATCGTCAACATTTTCATTATGAGAAACAGTAATAATTTCTGTATTCATAACCCCTGCTGCAGTATCAGGGTCAAATGTCAATAAAGCACGAAGTTCCATAGCATCTTCTGGTGCTAGGTTTTGTAAAACAACATCACGGTGATCTTCATCAACTTCATCTAAAACGTCAACAGCATCATCAGGATCCATTGCAGAAAGAATACGTGCTGCATCTTCTGCATCAAGATTTTCAATTAAATCTTTTGCTTGTGATTCATCAAGTTCTGCTAATGCTTCGGCAGCGTCTTCTGTTTCCATGTGCGTAAGCATACAAATTTGCTTTTCTAAAGAAAGCGATTCCATAAGCTCTGCACGGTCAGCTGGGTGAACAAGTTCTTTATCTAAAAAATTAGGATCACAAGGATCAAAATCAACAACTTTGTTATCATCTGTTAAATAAGAAACATTGTTGTTTTCTTTATCTTCATTATTATCATCAGTTATATTTTTAACTTTATTAACAGATGAATTTTTTTCTTCTTTATTTTGATTGATGAAACGGGTTAGAGTATCTTGTTCTTCTTGAATTTCATTTTCATTTATATTTATGGAAGTATGCTGTTTTTTTATATTTTCTTCTTGTGTATTGAGCATAACATACCTCCTTTTATTAGCGGAAGAAAGGATTTACTTGACGCTAAAACGGAAAAACCGTAAATTATGAATTAGTGTATATTTACAAAAGTGGTTTAGCTTTATCACTAAAAAGGGATTGGAGCAAGTCTCAATTTTTTGTGTTTTAGCATATTTTCTACTAAGGAGTTTTTTGTGAAGCAAAATCTTGAAGATATTTTTGGCGTACAAGGTAGTCATTATGTACGTGAAATTATTAAGCTTGCTTTAGATGAAGATGAAGATGATCTTACATCAAATGGGATTTTTGATTCTTCTGATCTTTCTTATGGTAAACTTATTGCAAGACAAGATACGTATGTAGTTGGATTACCTCTTATTCCTTATATTTTTCAAGCATTAGGTGTTGATGATCCAGAAAAATTATATGAAATAAAAGTAAATGAGGGTTCTTATTTAAAAGATAATGATATTGCTGCAGAATTTCATGCAAATACAGCTTTATTATTAAAAGCAGAACGAATTATCTTGAATTTTATAACTCGTATGAGTGGAATTGCAAATACAACAAAATGTTATTTAAAAGAACTTGAAGGCACAAATGTAAAACTTTTGGATACACGAAAAACCTTACCAGGACATAGATATTTGGATAAATATGCAGTACGTATTGCTGGTGCTATGAATCACCGTATGACATTGGCTGATATGCTTATGATAAAAAATAATCATGTTGATGCAGCTGGTTCAATTACAAAAGCAGTTGAAAAATTACGTAGTGTTTATGGAGAAAAATGCCCACCAATTATTGTTGAATGTCGTGATAAAAACGAGGTCTTAGAAGCAGTAGCAACAAAACCACAAAGAATTTTACTTGATAATATGGATATACCCACATTAGCTGAAAATTTACCTTGTATTCCAAAGGAAATAGAAGCTGAAATTAGTGGTGGGGTTTGTTTAGAGAATATTCGTTCTTTAGCTTTATCAAGTACAAAAAGACCTGCAGATTTTATTTCTGTTGGAAGAATTACACATTCTTCACCTATTGCAGATTTTAGTCTTAGAGTAAAAAGAATTACAAATTGTTAAATGGAGAATATATGCAATCATTAAATGTTTATGCAAATAAAATTGCTGAACTAAAAAAAGAATTAGGTTCTAAACTTGTAATTATGGGACACCATTATCAACATGATGATGTTGTTGCTCATGTTGATATGGCTGGGGATTCTTTACAATTAGCTCAAATGATAGATGGTATTGAGGCTGAACATATTGTTTTCTGTGGTGTACATTTTATGGCAGAATCAGCACGTTTACTTGCTAAGCCAAATCAAAAAGTGTATTTGCCAGATCATGGTGCATCTTGCCTTATGGCTGAAATGGTTCCAGCTACATTACTTGATACTGTTATTACAAAAATTTTAGCTCATGGAAAAAAAATTGTTCCTCTTGCGTATGTTAATACTTCATTAGCGGTTAAAGCTATTGTTGGTAAACATGGGGGAGCTGTATGTACTTCTTCTAATGCAAAGAAAATGCTTGAATGGGCATATAGTCAAGGAGACTGTGTTCTCTTTTTACCTGATAGAAATTTAGGTAATAATGTTGGAAATATGCTTAATGTGCCTCAAGATAAAAGATATACATTAGATGTTGAAAATTTAGATTTTACAGCTATTGATAATGCAAGTTTATTGCTTTGGCCTGGTTGCTGTCCAATACATGAATATTTTACTTTGGATCATATTGCCAAAATGCGTGAAGCATATCCGAATGCAAAAATTTATGTTCACCCTGAATGTCCACAAGAAATAGTGGCAAAAAGTGATGGTGCAGGCTCTACTTCATTTTTAATTAATGTGGCAGAAAAAGCAGAAGCTGGCAGTACAATTATTATTGGTACAGAAGTAAATTTAGTACAAAGACTTGCAAAACAGCATAAAGATCGTGGAGTAACAGTTATTCCACTTTTTAATGCTCAATGTCCTGATATGGCAAAAATTACTGAAGCTTTATTATGTAAAACTCTTGAAGATATTATTGCAAATAAAGCTATTCCTGTAACTATTGATAATACAATGATTGAAGATGGTAAGAAGTCTCTTACTCGTATGCTTGAACATTGTGCAAAAAAATAAAAAGGTGATATTCTTATGTACTACCGTTCTGAAGTTTTAGTTATTGGTTCTGGACTTGCTGCTTGTACAGCAGCACTTACATTAGCTGACAAAGGTATTCAAGTAAATATGCTTTGCCCGACTGAAGCTTTGGACGGTGGGAACTCGGAACTTGCCCAAGGTGGAATTGTTTATGTTCATGATAATCCAGAAGATGCGTATGCTTTAGAAAAAGATATGCTCAATGCTGGAAGAAATTATAATTTTATTACAGCTGTACGTCATCTTGCTGATGAAGGTGGAAATGCTGTTCAAGAAATTTTAATTGATCGCCTTAAAGTTCCTTTTAATCTTAGAAGTAGTAATACTGCTGATTGGGATTTAACCTTAGAAGGTGGACATTCTGCTCCTCGTATTTTGCATTGTGCTGATTATACTGGACGTTCTATTATCGAAGCTATGCATAAAGCAGTGCTTGAACATGATAATATTGTTGTTTTATACAAACGTTCTGCTGTTGACCTTATAACAACTGATCACCACTCATGCCTTGATATGTATCGCTATCAGCTTGAAAATCAATGTGCAGGTGTTTATGCTTTTAATGAAGAAACTTCACAAGTAGAAAGACACCTTGCTACATTTACTATTTTAGCAACTGGTGGGGTAGGGAATGTTTATTTACACTCTACTAATAGCGAGTGGGCTGTGGGGGCAGGTATTTCAATGGCTCAACGGGCTGGTGTTCGTCTTGCAAATATGGAATTTGTGCAATTTCACCCAACTTCGCTTTTTCATAAAAGTAAAAAGCACCCACTTATAACAGAAGCTGTTCGAGGTGAAGGAGGACATTTAGTTGATATAAATGGACAACCATTTATGCAAAAATATGATCCTCGTAAAAGCCTTGCTCCTCGTGATATTGTTTCACAAGCTATTGCAACTGAAATGCTTATGACTGGAGCTCAACACGTTTTCCTTGATGCAACAAGACTTGATTGTGATGTAACAGAACGTTTTCCAACTGTATTTCAAAGTTGTATGGAAATTGGCGTTGATATGCGTAAAGATTTTATTCCAGTTGTGCCTGCTGCTCATTATTTTTGTGGTGGAATTTTGGTTGACCTTACAGGAAAAACAACTCTTGACAATCTATATGCTGTTGGGGAATGTAGCTGTACGGGTATTCATGGAGCAAATAGACTTGCAAGCACATCACTTTTAGAGGCTCTTTTATGGGGCTTTGGTGCTGGTAAAAATATTGCTGAAAATATTAAAACAAGAAAATGTATTGATGAACGTGTTTTTGCATCTATTGCTGAATGGGAAAATACAGGTAATGAACATAACGATGACCCAGCATTAATTGCACAAGATTGGGCTAGTATTAGAAATATTATGTGGAACTATGTTGGTATTATGCGAACAGAAAGCCGTTTACATCGTGCTTTTGCAGAACTTCGTGATTTATCAAGTCATCTCCATGATTTTTATAGACATACACCATTATCAACTGCATTAGTACGACTTTTTCATGGTTGCAATACTGCGTATCTTATTACGCAAGCAGCACTTAGAAATAAAAATAGTTTGGGGTGTCATCATAGAGTAGAGTAGTTTTTATACTTTATTTTTGGTTTAGATCATTAATTTTTATTTTTGAAATCTCTTTGCATTATGTAAAGAGATTTTTTTTTGTTTTATATGTATAATGATAAAAATTTCACAAATAAAATATCTTATAAAAATATTTTGTATAATCTAGTTTAATAGAATATCTTATTGTTATTTATTATATTTTTTGAAAAATATAATAAAATGTTATTTTTATGATTAACTTTTATGGTAAAAATATCACAAAGTATATTTT
>JAHHTE010000094.1 GCA_020024815.1 Mailhella sp. | reverse complement strand
ATATAATTATAATTTATAATAAAATAAAAAAAATTATTAAAAATATTACATATTTTTAATAATGACATATAATTTTTCATAAAATTTTTTATATGTCCAATTATCCCCTGATTATATTAGAACAAACTAATAAAAAAAGGAGGCTTTACCCCCCCTTTTTTAATTATCATGATAGGTTCTAAGCATTTGACTACGGACAGGATGACGTAATTTTCTTAAAGCTTTTGCTTCAATTTGACGAATACGTTCACGGGTAACGTTAAATAATTTACCCACTTCTTCAAGAGTATGGTCTGATTTTTCACCAATACCAAAACGTTTACGTAATACTTGTTCTTCTCTTGGTGTAAGATCAGCTAAAACAGCAGCAATTTGTTCTGTAAGTTTTGTATTAACAACTTCATCAGCAGGAGCAACGGCTTTTTTATCTTCAATGAAATCGCCAAGACTTGAATCTTCTTCATCACCAATAGGAGTTTCAAGGGAAATAGGTTCTTTTGCAATTTTAAGCACTTTCTTAACCTTATCCACTGGGTAATCCATACGATCAGCAATTTCTTCAGGTGTTGGATCACGTCCAAGCTCTTGCACTAAATAACGTGTAGTTCTATGCAATTTATTAATTGTTTCAATCATGTGAACAGGAATACGAATAGTACGTGCTTGATCTGCAATAGCACGAGTTATTGCTTGACGTATCCACCATGTTGCATAAGTTGAAAATTTATAACCACGTTGATATTCAAATTTATCAACAGCCTTCATTAAACCAATATTACCTTCTTGAATTAAATCAAGGAATTGTAAACCACGGTTTGTATATTTTTTTGCAATACTTACAACTAAACGTAAATTTGAACGAATAAGCTCTTGTTTCGCACGCATAGCAGCATTTGTACCACGTCGAATACGCCATAATACTTCTTCAAGATCTTCAACATCATGGCAACATTTATCACGTAATCTTTGCAAACTTTCAATTTTTCCCATAATAAGTTCTTTATAGGAAAACATTTTTTCAACACTCATATTAAGTTCTTTAGCTGCATCTTGCATACTAATTTCTTTACGTTCTAAGCGTTGGAAAAATTCTTGAATTTCTTCTTTTGTTTTTCCAGTATCAGCAATATATGCAGCAATTTCACGGCGATAATTTCGCATTTGACGCACATAATCTTCAACTGTTTCAATGATACGATCAAGCAACGTTTTTTCAAGTTTAATTTCGCGTAAACGTTCAACTATTTCTTCTTTGAAATCTAAAATTTCAAGTTGAATATCTGTTACACGTTTTGTCATATCACAGCAAAGATCAAGCTTTGCATATACTTTTTGTTTTTTATTATATGTGCCTTTAATATCTAATAATAGATTAATAACTCTTTGGCGTTGATTCATTTCATCTTCGCAAGGGTCATCTTCTTCTATTGTTTTTACAACATCTTTTAATTTAATTCTATTTTGTTGAAGGTCATTACCAATGCTAATAAGCTCCTCTACTGCCACTGGCACTTCTACAAGAGCATATAAAACGTCCATTTCACCAATTTCAATTTTTTTGGCAATGACAACTTCACCATCTCTATCTAAAAGAGGTACAGCTCCCATTTCACGTAAGTACATACGTACAGGATCTGTATTTCTAGCTGCAAAATCAGTACCATCTTCACCGATTGTAAAATCAGCGTTTAAATCAATATCCTCATCAAGGGTTGAATCAAGAGCATCATCAAAAACAGTGTCAATAGGTTCAGAATCAGGATCATTTCTATTTTTTCTTAAAGCCTGTCCTTCCTTTTCACTGTCAACAATGGCAATTTCCATTGATTCAAACATTGCAATAAGTTCTTCAACGTTTTCGGGAGTTGCTAAATCTGAAGGCAAACTTTTTGCTATTTCTTCTGACATTAAATAGCCAACACTTCTGCCTTTCATCATAAGTTCTTTTATTTGAGGAACCTCTTTGAGGCTGTTAGACATCATTCCTCCCTTGTGCATTATATAGAGCACGAAGATATGCTTTTTGTGAATCTTCACCACCATCACGAATTGCAGCAGCAACAGATTGCACATACGATTTCTTTTGTATAGATTGAATTAAATGCGAAATAGCGGCAAGTTCTCCTGCCTCATTATCTCTAGGTGGAGCATCTGCACTTCTACATTTAACCCAAAATGCTTTTTCCGAGTCGCTTAGGAAAAGAAAAGCTTCTTCTCCATATTGAGCAAGCTTATCCCAGTAATCTTTTGCTTTTGGTGATACTAAGATAAGGTCAGCCCCCATTTCTTGCAATTTTTGCAAACAATGAGGATAACGTGTCGCCACAGTCAATATTTCAGCATCACGAGTTTTTTTATAACTTTGAGCTTGACTTATTTGACGTTCATTATTTTGTGTTTGGCTACGAGAATTTTGTGCTTTTTTTTGCTCAACAACACCCAAGCGAAGCTCTGCTTCATCTATTCCTAACCCTAATGCTAATTTAGTTGCCATAGGCTGAAAAAGTTCTGGCATTTCAATTTGGCCAAGAAACTCTCTTGACCATTCAATAGCATCTTTGGGGGATCGCTTTTTCAAGGTTTGTATGCAAAAGCTCAATCCTTCTGTGCTTTTTTGTCTTAATTCTTCAAAGACTTCTTTCCCTTTTTCCTTTAAAAGACTATCAATATCATCTCCTTGTGGAAAAAGTATAACCCTGCAACGTATGCCTTTTACAAGCAATTTGCCACAAGCTTTAAATGCTGCTTCTCTTCCTGGATCATCGCCATCAAAAAGTAAATCTACATTTTTTGATAATTCAGTAATGCGTTTTACTTGCTCTTCTGGAAAGCTTGTTCCAAGACAAGCAACAGCATTGTAATAACCAAATTGATGTAAAGTCAAAACGTCCATATATCCTTCGGTTATCATAATGGATTTTTGAGCTGTAACACTGCGTCTTGCAAGGTCAAGCCCAAATAATTGCTGGCTTTTTTTATAAATTGGTGTGCCATTGGTATTCAAATATTTTGCACTTTCACCATCATCAAGTGCAGGAATTACCCGTCCACCAAATGCAATGGTACGACCATTCACGTCTCGAATAGGAAACATAAGCCTATTCCTAAATCTATCATAATAACGCCCTGTTTTATTTTTCATTAGAAGTCCACATTCAACTGCAACATCTAAATTAAAACCAGCACGTTTAAAAATATCTGTCAAACCTTGCCAAGCATCACTACTAAAACCAATAGCATACTTTTCTAATACTTCATCGGAAATTTTTCGTTCTGCTATATAGTCTTGGACAATTTTTGTATTTTGTAAATTTTTCTTAAAATGATGTGTTGCAATTTCATGCATTTTCATCATTTCAGTTTTATTTGATTTTGGTTTTTCAGAATAAAAATCACCCTTTTGATAACGTGGTAAAGCTACTCCTGTTTCTTCTGCAAGAGCTTCTAAACTCTCACGAAAATCCATACCATTCATTCTACCATAAAAATCAAAAATATCCCCAGCAGCTTGACAACCAAAACAATAAAATGTTCCCTCATCAGCATTAATAGAAAAAGATGGCTTTGTTTCTTGGTGAAAAGGACATGGAGCAACAAGTCTATTACCCATTGGTCGCAATTCAAGATACCGTCGAGCCAAATCTACCATGCTCAATTTCGCTTTTATTTCAGCAATAGCATCACTTGATGAACGAGCCATATTACCCCAACTTAGCGAAATGTTACCATTGTCATACCATCACCACCATTTTCCTCTGTTGCAAGAGAAAAACTTTCAATAACAGCATAACCTTTTAATACTTCATGCACTGCTTTACGTAATGCACCAGTCCCACGCCCATGAATAATTTCTACATTATCATAGCCTGCTAACAATGCATTATCTAAAAATTGATGTAACTCTGCAATAGCTAAATCAGCACGTTTTCCCCGTAAGTCAAGAGTAAAACTTGATTTTGTTTGAGAAATATTTTGTGTTACACTTGTTTTTATAGTTTGCTTTCCTGAATTTCCAGTAATTTCAATATCTTTAAATGATGCCCACATAGAAACACCACCTAAATTTATTTTCACTTTTTTAGCCTTTGTATCAATTTCTTGCACTAGAGCTTTTTTATTCCAAGGTCTATGAAAAACTTCAATACCAACTTTTAATGCTGTTTCATCTACTTGTGGCAATGCTTCTTTTTCTGTTTCATTTTTTACAAGTTCAGTTCTTAATTGCCCAAGTTTTTTCATGGTTTCTTTTGCAGAAATCTTTTCTGTTTTCCAAGCTTGCATAAGTTCACGAGATTTTTCTCTAAACTCTGCTTGTAATGCTTTTATTTCCTTATCATATTTTTCTTGTAACTGCTCACGCTTTTGTTTAGTTTTTTGCAATTCTTTATGCAAATGTTCTAATTCTTGCTCACGCTCAACAGCAACAGCATTTAATTTTGCAATTACAGCATCTTGTTCTTTTGTATCAACAAGTAAATATTGTGATGCTTTTGTAAGAATACTTTCTGCTAATCCATGTTCACGTGCAACATCAAGAGCTTTACTTGCTCCTACTTGATCATAAGCAAGCTTAAATAAAGGCTTTTTACTATTTTCATCAAATAATACAGATGCAGCTCGCACACCTTGATTTGTTAAAGCATACGTTTTTAATGCTGGAAAATGTGTAGCACTAACTGCATAACAAGATTTTTCAAGCAAACCATCAAGCACAGCTTGAGCTAATGCTGCCCCTTGTGAAGGATCTGTTCCTGCTCCAAACTCGTCAAGTAAAAGTAAATGCGAACTATCTAAACTATCCCAAATTGCTGCTAAATGGCGAATTTGTCCTGTAAAAGTAGAAACATGATCATCTAAACTTTGTTCATCACCAATAAAAGCGTGTATTCTATTAAAAAATAAAATACTAGAACCTTTTGCAACAGGAACAGGCAAAGCAGTTAAACTCATTAAACCTATTAATCCAAGAGTTTTTAATGCAACAGTTTTCCCACCAGAGTTACCACCACTTATTACAAGTACTTTATCTTGTTTTCTAAATATTAAATCAATAGGTTGAATTTGAATAGAAGATTTTGTTTTATTATTTTCTAATAATAAAAGTGGATGATAAGCTTTTTCTAATGTAAGAGTTTCACCAAAAGGTACACAAAATCCTTCATGCCCTTGTGAATGCTTATGTTTTGTTATATATGCAGATGCTAAACCACATTTAGCTTCATTAACATCTAATAAAACAAGAAAATTCCAAGCACTTTTTAATGAATGTTGTTCACTTAACAATAACTCTTTAATTAATTGAATAATTTTTTGAATTTCTTCACGTTCTTCTTGTTTCAACTCTTGCAAACGATTATTTAATTCCACAAGAAACATTGGTTCAAAATATAATGTTTCTCCCGTTCTTGAATAATCGTGAATAATACCTTGTAAACGACCTTTAAAATTTGCCTTTAATGGTAATACATACCGATCACCAACAATGGTCATATAATCATCTTGCAAATAATGCCCAATATTATATTGTTCACTATATTCTTTCACTTTACGCAAGCAACTTTGGTGTAAACCACGAAGTTCACTACGTACAAGCAAAAGTCCAGGAGAACTTTCATCTTTAAAAGATGCATCATCAGCTATACAACGAACTAATGCAGAATAAGATTTTTCTGGAAAATCAAATTGATATTCTTCACAGAGCAAAGGAAGTTCTTTTTCAAAATTATGTATGGACACATAAGCATTTTTTATAAGCTTTAAAACTTCCCTCATTGCCCAAAAATCATCACTATCTGGTTCAAATTTTTGAGCAGAAATTTTATCTACCAAAGGAGTTACATCAGGAAAATCATGTAATGTAAACTCCCCTTTGTTTTTCCATAAACTATATTCATCAAAAACTTGTTGAAAATGCTCAACATCTTTTAAACAAGAAAAGGGTTGCAACATAAGACACGCACTTTTTCCAGCTTCTGACTTTGAAAAAGACGCTAAATATTGCAACACCTTAGAAAATTCTAGTGCTTGTAAACTAAATTCATCCATATATTGTATATAATTCGTTTATGCTTTTTGTAAACGAGCTTTAACTGCTTCACTCACAAGCTTACCATCAACTTGTCCTTTATAGGTATCCATAATAGATTTAATAACCTTACCCATTGCTTTCATTCCTTCAGCTAAATAAGGTTGGCAAGCTTTTTCAATAACTTCTTTCAATTCTTCTTCAGATAATTGTTTTGGTAAATATTCTTGCAAAATTTCAAGTTCAGCTTGTTCTTTATCTGCTAAATCATTTCTATTAGCATTTCTATATAATTCAATAGATTCTTGACGTTGCTTTACTTGTCGCAAAAGAACTGTCATATATTCATCATCAGAAAGAGGAACAAGAGATTGCATTAATTCAACTTGTCTATTTTTTGCTGCTGTTTTTAAAAGACGTAATGTTTCTAAACGATTTTTATCTTTAGCTTTATATGCTTCTAAATATTCTTTTTCTACTCTTTCAGCAATACTCATATTCTTAATCCTTCTGAAAAGATTATAATGTTAAGAAACCGGAAATCATGGACTTCCGGTTTCCTGTTAGCTTAATTTATTGTTATACCTAAGTATAAGTAATCAAATTATGCCATGTTGATCTTGCGCATTTTTTTCATAAGACGCTTACGAGCAGCAGCCTTTTTCTTTTTACGCATAACGCTTGGCTTTTCAAAATGTTGGCGTTTTTTCATTTCTGAAAGAATACCAGCTTTTTCTACTTGCTTCTTAAAGCGACGTAAAGCGAGATCGAAGTTATATTCGTCTTCGTTTAAGAATACTCCGGGCACTAAAATCACCACCTTCTTGGGTATTTTGTGTCAAAAAGGATACGTCCCTTTATTAAGCATGACACATTATCACTATCAAATAATAGTGAAAGAAATACATATACTATTTAAAAAGAAAAGACAAGAATTAATATCTAAAAAAATTAAATATTAATGTTGCTCCCCATTTTCTTCTTTTTGCATATCTTTTTTTGCTCCACGATGAACCAAAGCAAGACCAATTCCAAGACATGTTAAAACAGCATAAAGAACACCAAAAAATACAACATATGAAGGATCCCATAATGGTAAATCCCATGGTGCAGGACTATGAATTGTTTCACCCATTTGCATCCAATGCATATAACTAACCTCAATTTAATTTATTTTTAAATTATATACACAGAATACTTATCCGTCAAGAAAGATTTTGAAATTTTTTATTATCACAATATGTATCTTTATCAATTGATACACAAAATTTTTTCATAATAAATTTTTGCTAATTTCTTAGCTCTAGCTTCAATATCTTGTTTTTCAAATGAATTATTTTCTAGTATAAATTTATTTATCCATTTATAACCTGAATTTTTATACAAAGTTTTTTTATTAGCGTAAGATTTATTTCCAACTAATGAATTAATCCCTTTTTCCAAAAAAATTAAATTTCCTATATTACAAGTAATACAATCAGAACTTGTTTCTGAAATAATATGCTCAATATTTCCATTTTCATCTAATAACTCAGCTGATTGAAAAAAAGTGTGTAATTTTCGAACTGCATATTTGGTATATAAATTAGATTTACAATTTTTCTTTGAATAAGTTAATTGTATAAATTTTTTTTCAAAATTATCGTACGTTGGTAATAATTTTTTTAATTCATTATAAAGCGTTGATTGAATTAATTTATATAATTCAGTAGGATCTGTTTGTCTTCTTGCTGCTATTGCAAATTTTGAATAAATTCTCTCTAGTCTATTATTTGGTCCTGTCATAATTGCATTATAAGCAAAGTGAAAATTTTCTAAAAATAAAATAACCTCTTTAAATTTTTTTAATTTAATTAAATTTTTATCTTTCAATTCAAACAATGATAATAGCACTGTTCTACAT
>JAHHTE010000093.1 GCA_020024815.1 Mailhella sp. | reverse complement strand
AAGTTTTGAGGGAAGAGTTTGAGAGGGGAACTTTTTCAAAAGTTCTCCTCTCAAATAATAATAAGTTAGGATATATAATTTATGATATTACATGAATTATGATAATAAAAAAGACACTATTGTTAGTGTCTTTTTTATAGATAGTATATTTTATTATTTAGCCATTAATTTTTTGCTCGATTAATTTTTTCTCATCATCATAAGATGGTGTTTGTCCTGTTTGTCTGTATTGTTTTACAAGTCTGAAGATAACAGGGCTAAGTAAAAGAACACCGATAAGGTTTGGAATTGCCATGAGAGCGTTTGAGCAGTCAGAAATAAGCCAAATAAGGTCTACTTTTAATAAAGCACCAAGAGGAACCATTAGTACATAGGTATATCTAAAGAATTTTACTGATTTTTCACCAAAAAGGTACAAGCAGCAACGTTCACCGTACAAGCTCCAACTAAGAATAGTGGTGAATGCAAAGAATAATAAACTAATTGCAACGAGTTTATCACCATAAGGAATAGCATATTTGTATGCTTCAGCAGCAAGGGTAGCTCCATTTAATTGCTCAGGAGAAGCCCACATTCCAGTAATAAGAATGGTAAAACCAGTCATACTACATACAATAATAGTTGTAATAAAGGTATCAAGCATACCAAGTACAGCTTGGTTTACAGAGCAGTTTGTAGCAGCACTTGCGTGAGCAATAGGGGCAGTACCAAGTCCAGCTTCGTTTGAGAATACACCGCGTGCCATACCAAAACGAATAGCCATCATTACAGTTGATCCAGCAAAACCACCTTGTACTGCTGTTCCTGTAAATGCACTGCTAATAATAAGAGAAAAAATTTCACCAATTCTATCATAAAACATAACAAAAACTATAATAGAAATTGAAATATATAAGATAGCCATAAATGGAACTACTTTACTAGCAAAATCACCAATTCTTTTAATGCCACCTAAAATAACAGCTCCAGCGATAAGAAATAAAAGTCCTGCTGTAACAAAATTAGGAACTTTGAAACTAGAATTAAGAGATTCTGCAATAGTATTAGATTGAACCATATTGCCTGTACCAAAGCAAGCTAAGATACAAAAAATACAAAACATGATACTTAAGAATTTAAATTTTGGTCCTAATCCTCGTTCTATGAAATACATAGAACCACCAACATAACTACCACTTTTTGTTTTTTGTCTATAATATACTGCAAGAAGAATTTCTGAAAATTTTGTGGTCATTCCAACAAGGGCAGTAACCCACATCCAAAATAATGCACCAGGTCCACCATAAAATATCGCTGTTGCAACACCAGCAATACTACCAGTACCAATAGTTCCTGCAAGAGCAGTCATTAATGCTCCAAATGGAGAAATTTCACCATGTCCAGTTCTTTTTGCTCCACCAAAAACACCTTTAAAAGCAACGGCCATTTGACCAAAAGTAAAAAATTTAAGTCCAAAAGTGAGATATAAGCCTGTTCCGATTAAAATAACAAGCATTACAGGTCCCCATACGAATCCACTAAGCTGACTAAGAAAATTTTGAATTGCTTGCATATATTATCCTTATAAAAATTTTTTATAACATAATATGAAAAAAAAATATTTTTCAAATAAAAATTTTTGATTTTTTTTAAAAAATAGTTTTTTTAGTATATAACTATGTAAAATAATTTTTTAAAAAATTTTTTGAGAAAAAAATAACAAACTTATTAGATTTATTTTTTATGGGTAAGATTAAATAAATGCATGCTTTTCTCTCTTTTTTTTATTAATGCATTTATTACTTTTTTTTTAATTGCTTTGTATAAATTGAGGTGCTATATTTTTTAAAATAGTAAAAAAGGAAATAGAAATTATGCAATATTGGTTATTTAAAACAGAACCTGGTTGTTTTGGAATAGATGATTTAAAAAAAAGTAAAGATCAAATAACATCATGGGATGGTGTAAGAAATTATCAAGCTAGAAATTTTATGAAAGCTATGAAAGTTGGGGATATTGGTTTCTTCTATCATAGTGGAAAAAACCCAGAAATTATAGGTTTAGTTGAAGTTGTAAAAGAAGCATATCCAGATCATTTCGCTTGGAATATGTTTGATCAGCATTATGATCCTAAATCAACAGAAGAAAATCCTATTTGGTATATGGTTGATGTAAAGCTTTTAGAAGAATTTAAAGAGCCAATAACACGTAAACAATTATCAGGTGAAATTGCTTTGGCAGGTATGGAACTTATGCGTAAGGGAAGTCGTCTTTCTGTTCAGCCAGTGGAAAAGCAATATTTTGACCATATTATGTCTTTAGTAAAAAAATAAAGAGTGATGTTTCCATAATAATTGTTAATGAAGTATAATAATTGTATATAATTTAGAAATACATTTTATATTGTTATCGTATTTTATTATTTATCTTATTTTTTACATAGAAAAACAAAAGCTCTTTTGTATACAAAAGAGCTTTTGGGTTAAAAAGTTTTGAGGGGAGAGTTTGAGAGGAGAACTTTTTCAAAAGTTCCCCTCTCAAGAAAAAATATAAAATATTCTAGTTTAAAAAAAAGAATATTTTGTCAAACCTATTGAATAAGTCTTAGATATTTGTTACCGTATTTTTGAATAAATCGAGACTATCTAGAAAATTATGGAGATAGTCCATTGGGTGCTAACCATTTTCTTTTAGTGCCTCCCACCTCTGGAAAGATTTATTCCATATAAATAACCATACTACATTGGAGGTATAGTATGAAATCTTCTTATATGGGTAAAATCGCTCGTATAAATCTTACTACACGTGAAGTGAAAGTAGAAAATTTGGACTACGAATTAGCACAAAAATTTATTGGTGGTCGTGGTCTTGGTACGGCAATGCTGTATGATGAAGGTATTGCAACAGTTGATCCATTATCAAGTGATAATAAGCTTATTTATATCACAGGTGCAATGACAGGAACAGCTTCTCCTACATCTGGTCGTTATATGGTTGTAACAAAATCTCCTTTAACTGGTATGATTGCAAGTTCAAATTCTGGTGGAATTTGGGGAGCTAAATTAAAATATGCTGGTTGGGAAGCTCTTATTGTAGAAGGCAAGGCTGATTCTTGGGTTTATATCAATATTGTTGATGATAAAATTGAAATTTTACCTGCTGATGAATATGTGGGTATGCTTAGTGAAGAAGCTGATGCAGCTTTCAAAAAAGTACATGAAAAAGCTTCTGTTTTAAATATTGGACCAGCTGGTGAGCATTTATCCCTTCTTGCTGCAATTATGAATGATAAAGACCGTGCAGCAGGTAGAAGTGGTGTTGGTGCTGTAATGGGTTCTAAAAATTTAAAAGCTATTACTGTAACAGCAACAAAAAATACTGTTGAGCCTCATGATGCAGCAAAATTAAAAACAGCAATGGCTAATAGTTTGAAAAAAATTAAAGAAAATGCTGTAACTCATGCAGGTTTACCTACTTATGGAACAGCTGTACTTGTTAATATTATTAATAATACAGGAGCATTTCCAACAAAGAATTGGCAAGAAAGTTATTTTCCTGAAGCAGATGAAACATCAGGTGAAACATTAAAAGAAAAATATTTAGTAAAAAATAATTATTGCCATCGATGTCCTATTGGTTGTGGTCGTGTTGTAACCATTGACGGTGAGGCAAAAGGTGGACCAGAATATGAGCCACTTTGGGCTTATGGTGGTAACTGTGGCGTGAAAGATTTAAATGCTATTGATAAAGCAAATTTTTACTGTAATGAATATGGATTAGATGCTATTTCAACACCTTGTACTATTGCAGCAGCTATGGAACTTTATCAACATGGTTGCATTAAAGATGAAGAATGTGATGGTATGCCACTTGCTTGGGGAAATGCAGAAGCTATTGTTGAATGGACAAAAAGAATGGGTGAAGCAAGTTCTCCTTTAGCAAAACTTATGGCTGATGGTTCATATAGATTATGTAAACACTACGGACACCCTGAATTTTCTATGAGTGTTAAAAAGCAAGAATTACCAGCTTATGATGCTCGTGCTGTTCAAGGTATTGGTATTACGTATGCAACAAGCAATCGTGGTGGTTGTCATGTTCGTGGATATTTAATTTCTCCTGAAGTTTTAGGTTTGCCAGAGCAATTAGATAGAACTACAACAGAAGGAAAAGCTACTTGGTGTAAAATTTTCCAAGATTTAACAGCTGTTATTGATTCAATGGGATTATGTTTATTCTCTTCTTTTGCATTAGGGGCTCAAGAATATGCTGACCTTTTAAATGCAGGTACAGGAACAAACTATGATGTTGCAGGTTTGCTTGAAGTTGGAGAACGTATCTATAATATAGAACGTTTATTTAATAAAGCAGCAGGTATGAAACCAGAAGATGATCGTTTACCAAAACGTTTAACAGAAGAACCTATTGTAAATGGACCTTCTGAAGGTATGGTAAGTCAAATAAAAGTAACATTACCACAATATTATGAAGTGCGAGGTTGGAAAGATGCTTTCCCAACAAAAGAAACACTCGATAGATTAGGCTTAGTTGAAAAATATTAAGAAATAAAATTAAATACCCTTGACCTACGTAAGTAGGTTGGGGGTATTTTTTAGGAAATGTATGCTTGAAGTTCGTTTATTTGCAACATTAAGAGAAAATAGAGAAAAAATTTATTTTTTTGATGCTCAATTATTTAATACTGTATATGATGTATATGAGTATTTAGGAATACAAGAAGATGAAGTAAGTACTTTATTAATAAATGGATTTCATAGTAAGCCTGAAACTCAAATACATGATGGGGATATTTTAGCTTTATTTCCTCCAGTTGGTGGTGGATAGTTTTTATAAGGAGATAGAAAATGCGGTATACAAGGCAAATTGCATTAGCTGAAATAGGCGAAAAAGGACAAGAAAAATTACAAAAAGCAAAAGTATTAGTTATTGGTGCTGGGGGGCTTGGTTGTCCTTGTATAACGTATTTAACAGAAGCTGGAATTGGATATTTAGAAATTTTAGATATGGATACTGTATCAATTACGAATTTAAATCGACAATTTTTATATAATGATCATGATATAGATTCCTATAAAGCTCATGTTGCTGAACGTAAATTACGATTAATGAATACTGAAATTATAATACATGGGCATGCAAAAAAAATTACTGAAGAAAATATTGAAGAAACAATACAAGATTTTGATATTATAGTAGATTGTATTGATAATATCCAAACAAGAAAAATTATTTATAATGCTTGTTTAAAGTTAAATATTCCTTTAGTTGAAGCAGGGATAGAAGGTTTTTATGGTTTTGTAACAACAATTAAAAAAGGTTTTCCTTGTTTGAATTGTATGGGATATTTTGATAGTAAAGATAAAAAGGAAATTCCTGTACTTGGTGCTGTTGCTGGAATTATTGGTTCTTTACAAGCTTTGGAATGTATAAAAGTTTTGCTTAATATTGAAGGTGTGTTATTTGGAAAAATTTTAGAATATGATGCAAAAAAACAAGAAATTGAAATTATTAATATTCCAGAAAAAAATGAATGCATGATGCATAAGGAGTAAATGTGAGTAACGGTTTTACACATTTTGATAAAAGTGGCAATGCCATTATGGTTGATGTTACAGAAAAAAAAATTACAACAAGAACAGCCATTGCAGAAGGAAAAATTTGTTGTAATAAAGAAATTATTCAAGCTATAAAATCACAAACAACAAAAAAAGGCGATGTATTGGGTGTTGCTCGTGTGGCTGGGATTATGGCAGTAAAACAAACTGCAAATCTTATTCCTATGTGCCACCCTCTTTTGATTTCAAAAAGTGCTATTGATTTTGAAATTGATGAAGAAAATTCTATCATAAAAGTTTTATGTACTGTGAAAATGGAAGGAAAAACAGGGGTAGAAATGGAAGCCTTAACAGGGGTGAATATTGCTTTATTAACTATTTATGATATGTGTAAAGCCATTGATAAAAGAATGATAATAACAGATATTCATTTAGTAGAAAAACATGGTGGCAAGAGTGCTGATTTTTATTTTAACGGAGAGTAAAAATGCAAGACCGTTATGGTAGGACAATAGATTATATTAGAATTTCAATTACAGATAGATGTAATTTGCGATGTATGTATTGTATGCCACAAGAAGGCATTGAGCTTTGTAAATGTGATGATATTTTGCGTTATGAAGAAATTATTCGTTTATGTAGAATTTTTGAAAGTATAGGTATTAGTAAAATAAAAATTACTGGTGGCGAAGCATTAGTTAGAAAAGACGCATTAGATTTAATTCGTGGTATAAAAAATATTGAAGGTATTAAACAAGTTACACTTACAACAAATGGTGTGCTTTTAGAAAAATATCTTGATGAATTAGTTGAAGCAAAAATTGATGGTATTAATATTAGTCTTGATACATTAAATGCAGAAGAATTTAAACGTATTACACGCATTGGTGATGTTGAAACAGTTAAAAAAGCTTTACAAAAAGTTTTAACTCATAAAGATTTAAATATAAAATTAAATTGTGTTCCTTTTGATACCTCAAAGCAAAATATTATAGACCTTGTAGGTATTGCAAAAGAGAATAATGTACATATACGATTTATTGAAGTTATGCCTATTGGTTTTGGAAAACTTTTCCAATTTTTAGGAGAAGACCAAATAAAACAACAAATTGAAAGTGTGTATGGTAAAATGAAACCTTTTGAGCAAAAACTAGGGAATGGACCAAGTCATTATTATTCTTTAGATGGTTTTCAAGGAAAAATAGGTTTTATTAGTGCTATTTCTCATAAGTTTTGCCATGAATGTAATAGAATACGTTTAACCTGTACTGGGTATCTTAAGACTTGTTTACAATATGATTTTGGTGTTGATTTACGAGCATTATTAAGAAGTGGTGCAAGTGATGAACAAATAAAAATGGCTATTGAAAAAGCTATTATGGCAAAGCCCTTAGAACATAGTTTTTTAGATAAAAGTATTGAAAGTGAAGAACAAGCAACAATGTCTGCTATTGGAGGATAAATGAAAAGAGTTGCAATTATTACAGCAAGTGATAGTGGATATAATGGAAATAGAGAAGATTTAAGTGCACCTGTTATTGAGGAAATTGTTGGAAAACAAGGTTATCAGGTTGTAAAAAAAATCTTGTTGCCTGATGATAAGGCAATGTTAAGTCAAGCAATGCAAGAAATTTGTGATAACAATGAAGCTGATTT
This sequence comes from Mailhella sp., assembly GCA_020024815.1. Taxonomy (GTDB): domain Bacteria; phylum Desulfobacterota; class Desulfovibrionia; order Desulfovibrionales; family Desulfovibrionaceae; genus Taurinivorans. The sequence continues at coordinate 810 of JAHHTE010000093.1, read as the reverse complement.
GATATTAACAACAGGTGGTACAGGTTTTTCTCCTCGTGATGTTATGCCAGAGGCAACGCTTGCTATTACAGAACGCATTGTTCCCGGTATTCCAGAAGCAATGCGAGCATATAGTATGCAATTTACAAAACGTGCTATGCTTTCACGAGCAACAGCAGGTATTAGAAAAACTACACTTATCATTAATATGCCAGGTTCGCCAAAGGCTGTGCGTGAATGTTTAGAATATATTATAACAGAATTAAATCACGGTTTAGAGATTTTATTAAGTGAAGCGTCTAACTGTGCAAGAAAATAGGAGTTTTTATGGGTAAGGTTATTTCAACTAATATAAGTGAAGTTCGTGGTGTACAAAAGCATAATGTAGGTAAAGTTAAACTTGTAGAAGATTTTGGTATTGAAAATGATGCTCATGCAGGAAAATGGCATAGACAAGTAAGTCTTTTATCCTATGAAAAAATTGAAGCTTTTCGTGCCAAAGGTGCAGAAGTAAATGACGGTGCTTTTGGTGAAAATATTGTTGTATCAGGTATAGATTTTAAAAATTTACCTGTTGGAACACGTTTTAAATGCAATGATGTTATTTTAGAAATGACACAAATTGGTAAAGAATGTCATCATGGGTGTGAAATTTTCCAAAAAATGGGGGACTGTATTATGCCCCGTGAAGGTGTGTTTGCAAAAATTATTAAAGGTGGAGAAATCGCTGTTGGTGATGAAATGGAGATTTTAGTTTAATTTTTTATTTTTTTAGGGGAAAACTTTTGCAAAAGTTTTCCCCCTAACACCCCCTTTCAAAAACTTTTAATT
>JAHHTE010000092.1 GCA_020024815.1 Mailhella sp. | reverse complement strand
TAATAATACAGAATTAAACATGGAAAAAATTATTTTAGGAATATGTTTTAATTTAAAAATAAATTTTATTTTTAAAATTAAAGGGAGAACTTTTATAAAAGTTCTCCCTTTTTGTATTTTAACTATAAATATTAACTTTTTATTTTTTTACTGTATGTAACACCATGAGATTTTAATTCTTTCAATACTTCTTCAATAAGTCGTGGTTGTTGAGCTTGTACTTCTGGGCTTAATTCTAAGTCCATTGAGTAAAAGTCTGCTGGTTCCATACCTATAACAACGCAATCAGGTCTTTTTCCTGCTAGTTCACAAAAGATAAGTGTATCAACAAGATCTGTTTGATGCATGGAATCTGCAAAACTCATACTTTTTCTTAAATCTTCACCAACCAATCTATATAATGTACCTGGTTCATACCCACCTTTTACAGCATCAATAATAATGGCTAAATCGCAATCCATAAGACATTCCATAAGACCTATGCCAAGTGTTCCACCATCTAAAAGACGTACATTTTCAGGAAAATGATAATGTTCTTTTAAATGTAAAACAGTTTTGACTCCAATGGCTTCATCTTTATAAAGTACGTTACCTACACCAAGTACAAGTATTTTCATAATTATTCCACTGTGGTTTCTTTCTTTTCAGGAACATAACTATTAGCATATTGTTGGATAAGCTCATGAGCTCTTTGTGCTAATTTTGTAACACCTGGTTTGGAAATTTGTTCATCTGCACCAACAGATTCCCCTTTATGACGAAGTTTATCTGTAATAAGAGAAGAAAAGAGAATAACAGGAAGTTTCTTCATCATAGGATCTTCTTTTACTGTTTTACAAAGAGTATGCCCGTCCATTCGAGGCATTTCAATATCAGAAATAAGAACTTGCACAAAGTCTGTTACATCTTTTTCTTCATCTAATGCTTTACGTTTAATTCTGCAAAGTTCGTCCCATGCTTCTTGACCATTGGTAAAATCATGGACTTCAAAATTTGCTTTGCGTAAAAGAGTTTTAAGCATATTTCTAATAAGAGAGGAGTCATCACAAACAATGGCGCGATAATTATTATTTTGGCTCCAATCAATAGCATTATCAAGTTTTAATCCAAGACTTGGGTTTAATTCAGTAACAATTTTTTCAAGGTCAAGAATAAAAACAATTCTATCTTCAAGACGAACAACACCAGTAATACAACCTTTTGAGAAGAAAGACATATAGGAGTTAGGAGCATCAACATCTTCCCAGCTAATACGGTGAATTCTATTAACACCAGAAACTTTGAATGCTGTTGTAACGTTGTTAAATTCTGTTACAACAACTTTTGGAGGTGCATAATTTACAAGTTGTTCTTTATCAAGCCAAATGTTTAAATCAACAAGTGGAATAATTTGAGAACGAAGGTTAAAAGCACCTAAAACAGAAGGGCTTTGTAATTCAGGTAATGGGGTAATATGGGGTAATTGAATAATTTCTAAAACTTTAGCAACGTTTACGCCATAATATCCACGATATATAGGTTCTTTACCTTCTTCTTGTATAAGTTTTAATGCACTTGAAGTGCCTGTATCAAATTCTACAACAGGTTCATCAATATAAAATTCAACAATCTCAAGTTCATTCGTACCAGCTTCTAAAAGAATATTGGTTTGAGACATATTTTCCTCCTAAAAACGTACAACAATTTACCATGAGGCTAACACTTTTTCAGCCTCATCAACAAGGCTTTTAGGTGTAGATGCTCCAGCAGTAAGTCCCACTTTATTAAAATCTTTAAAAAAATCTTTTTTTAATTCATCGGCATTTTCCACTAAAACTGTAGGGATATTTTGTGAAAAAACTAATTCAGCTAATCTTTTTGTATTTCCACTTTCTCTGCCTCCAACTACTACCATAGCTTGCACTTGTTTTGCAATACTTAACGCCTCTTCTTGACGAAGTTTTGTTGCATCACAAATTGTTTCTAAAATAACAGGAGTATTTTGTAATACTTTGCATAATTCAACTTTTAATGTGTCAAATAGAGGTCTGTCTTGAGTTGTTTGAGCTGCAAGAACTATTGCATCATTTTGATTTTTTATAGCATAATCTATAAGTTTTTGAGGTTCAGGGGAAATAATATATTTTCCTTGAGCATAAGAAACTAATCCATCAACTTCAGGGTGATTAGCATCACCAAATAAAAGTAATGTTTTTGGAGTATTACCATTATTTAATGTTGCTTTATAAATAGCATTTTGAGCTTCTTTAACTCGTGGGCATGTTGCGTCCATAAGGCTTATATGTTGTAAACCTCGTAAAAATTTTTCAGTAGAATGGGGTATACCATGAGCTCTAATTAATAAATTAAGTTGTAAGTTCTTTTCATTATCAGAAGTTTTTTCAATGGTATCTTGAAAAGCATAAAAAGGTTCAAGAGCTTCTTTTACGGCTTGCACAGACCCAAAACATCGAACACCTTTTTGTGCATATTCATTTAAAACAAATGGGTTATGGATAATTGGTCCAAATGTGCCAACATGCCCCCCATTTTCTACTAATGTATCAAGTTTTTTAAGTGCTAAAGCAACACCCATACAAAAACCAGCTTTTCCAGAACGAATAACTTCCATGTATACCTTCTATTTCTTTAACCGTTTTAAAAATGGTGAAAGAATTAATGTAATATTTTGTGGCATAAAAAATTTTGCCAAAATAAAATAACTTATTAAATAAATAATACCACTTATTCCTATTTGTAAAAACTGAGTTAATAGCATGGAAAAATGTGAAATGAACATTTTAGGTAGCCAAAAACTTATGCTTATACATAGAATAAAAGGTAATGTATTTAATAACATATTTTTTCCAAAAAGACAAAATAAACCTTTATATGCATTAAGAAATTTTTTTCTTCCAACAAAAAACATTGCTAGTGCATACGTTCCAATGCTTGCTGTGGTAATAATAGCAATACTTATTCCTCCAAAAATGGGAACAAAATACGCATAAATAGGGATAGTTATAAGTGTTATAATAGTTCCAACAATGGCAGGGGTTTTTGTATTTTCCATTGCATAAAAGGCTCTTCCCAAAATTTGTTGAAAAGCCCAAAAAGGAACAGCAATTAACATGATTTGTAAATAAGGACTAGCAAGAATTGTATCTGATTGATTAAATTGTCCACCTTCAAAAATCAATCCTAAAACAGGATTAGCAACACTAATAAGATATAAACTTATTGGTAATACAATAACTAAGGTATTTTTTAAGGCATTGTTTAATGTTGCGTTAAATGCTTCAAAATCATTTTTTGCAAAAAGTTGTGCAAGAAAAGGGAAAGATGCAACACCTGCAGCTTGGGCAACAACTCCAACAGGCACCATCATAATTCGGCGAGAGTAACTTAATAAGCTTACTTCACCAGTACCAGCAAGACTACCAAATATACGGATAAATTGTTCATCTAAGACAACGATTGATTGTCCAAGAATAAGTGGGAAAGCAAGAAATAATAAATGCTTGAGTTTTGTATGCTTCCAAACAAAGTAAAATGTTATTCCATCACTTTTAGCTGCAAGATAGGGCAAATAAAAAGCTCCAAGAAAAGCACCAAAGAAAACGCCCCAACAAAAACCTTCCATACCTTGAGCTATGCCAAGATATGGGAAAAGAACACCACATAGCAAAATCATGCCATTATAAATAAGAGGCATGAGAGCGGGAATTGTGAATTTTTTATGAATATATAAGAGAGCAGCAAAGCAAGCTCCGGGAATAAAACAAACTTGAGCAGGTAAAATAATTCGTAAAAAAGTAACAAGTCTTTGAATTTGCTCTTCTGTAAAACCGGGAGCTAGGATAGGAGCTAAAAAAGGTGCAAAAATCCATAAAAAAATTGTTAAACCTAAAACTAAGGAACTAGCCCATAAAAGAACGCTACTAAAAAATTTCCATGCGTCTTCTTGGTCTTGCTCCATAAGTTTCGATAAAATAGGGATAAGGGTAATGGAAACATACGCACCAGCAAGAAGATGATTAAGAAAATCAGGAATAACAAAAGCAGAAAAATAAAGATCTGTTTCTCCACTTGCTCCAAATTGCCAAGAAATAACTTTATCACGAAATAATCCCATAAAACGGGAAAGTAAAACACTAAGCCCCATGATTAAGGCAGCAATGCCCATTTGTTGTTTGGCATTAATTTTTGCAAAAAAAGACATTATCGTATAATATCTCCTAATGCATGAATAAGAGCTTTTAAAGATTTTGCACGGTGAGAACGTTGCATTTTTGTTTCTTTTGGCATTTCAGCACCAGTTAGTTGCAATTCTTCATCAAAGAAAAGAGGATCATAGCCAAAACCTTTCACCCCATGTGCTTCAGTTAAAAGTATTCCTTCCCATGTGTTATGGGCAACAATTTCTCTACCATTAGGGAAAACAGCAGCCATAGCACAATGGAAAGCACATTGACGTTTTTCTAATGGTATATCTTTCATTTTATCAAGAAGTTTACGATTATTTCTTTGATCTTTTGTTTCATTTTCCAATAATTCGTAATCATTACCATAACGAGCAGAATAAATTCCTGGTGCTCCGTTTAATGCATTCACACTAATACCAGAATCATCAGCAATAGTAATGCATTGTAAATCCTTAGCAACAGCACGAGCTTTAATAAGTGCATTTTCTTCAAAGCTTGTGCCATTTTCTTCTATTTCAGGATAATCTTGTGGTAGTGTTTCAACTACAAAACCAAGAGCTTTAAGTGGAGCTTCAAGCTCTGCCAATTTTCCTTTATTTTTGGTAGCAATAATTATTTTTTCCATGTGTTTAATATTCTATTTTGATTTTTATTTTGACAGCCAGATTTTGCACCAACAAGTGAATCAATGGCACGCATGGCTTTTTGTTCGCCTAAGAAAATAACATGATCGTTAACTTGAAAAACAGTTTGACCATGTGGAATATATACTGTTTCATCACGCATATATGCTAAAATAATTACTTTTTCAGGTAATTCTAAATGCATGAGAGGTTGATTGATTAAAGAAGAATCATCACAAAGACAAACCTCTAAGACTTCAGCAGCATCAGATGCAACAGATGCTGATGCAACAACGTTACCTTGTCTAATATAACTTAAAAAGCCATTAACAGCAGCAATTCTTGTACTTACACTATGATCAATACCAATATGTTTAACAATGGGTAAATATTCAGATTTATTTACTCTTGCAACAGAATCTCTTGCTCCTAAGTTTTTAGCTAAAAGGCAGGCTAAAATGTTGGTTTCTTCATCTGCTGTAACAGCACAAATAACGTCCATTTTACCAACATTTTCTTCATTTAATAGAGAGGTTTCCGTTGCATCACCATGTAAAACAAGTGTGCTTTCTAATAAATCTGCTAATTCTTCACAACGAGCTTCGTCTTTTTCAATGAGCTTTACATCTAAGCCTTTTGATTCAAAAAGTTTAGCAAGAAGAAAACCAATTTTTCCACCACCAACAATACATACAGAATGGAAAAAAGCACGGTTTTTGTTAAGAGAACGAAGTAAATCTTTTTGTGCTGTATCTACATAAGCAAAATATACAAGGTCATCTTTTTCAATAGTTACTCTACCATTTGGAATAATAAGATTTTTATCTCTAATAATGGCTGCTACAAGAATATTTTCGTTTTTTACAAAATCTTTAAATTCAACTAATTTTTTTCCAACAAGATTTGTTTCATTAATATTATAGGCTACCATACGCAAATGACCACCGGCAAACTCTGCATAATCTTGTGATCCTGGTAAGGATAATAGCCTATTAATACTTTGTACAACTTCGCTTTCAGGGTGAACCATAAGCTGAATATTTAAGCTTGTTCCTCCTAATACGTTAGGATAATTACTATATTCTTGGTTGCTTATGCGTGCTAATTTAACTGCATTAGGTGCAAGGGCATTAGCAAATAAGCAAGCAACAAGGTTTACTTCATCATTATTCGTAACTGCAAGGAAAAATTGAGTATTTTCAACACCTGCTAGTTTTAAAATAACAGGTGATGAGCCAGAACCTAAAATAGTTTGTACATCAACAAATTGTGTTATTCTATCTAATCTAGTTTTATCTTTATCTATTACTATAACATTTTTCCCTTCTTGAGATAAACGTCTTGCTAAGTGTAATCCTACTTCACCAGCTCCTAAAATAACAACATTTTCTGCTGGTTGTGTAAACATATCTTGTATTTTTTTTAAAAGCATAGTTTATTCCATATTATTATGAATTTTCTAAAATATTATGCATAATTTTTTTTGTATCATCAATATAGGTTTTAAGCCAAGCTTTAAAAGTGGCTTGAATTTTTGCTTTTTCTGTAAATTTTCTTTCAGGTAAAGCAAGAAATGTGGTTTCAAGGCTGCTTATGGAATTATGTAAGGCAAGTAAATTTAGTTCTGCTAGATTTTTTTGTCCTTGTGTTTCAAAAGTCCAAAGAAAATTATCTAAATATATACCAGTATGTGGAATAACTCCATAAACTAATGCCTCTAAAAAATTTTGCCCACCAAGTGGAACAAGAGATCCACCAATAAAAGCATAGTCAGCAAGAGCATAAAGTTTTTTTAATTCGCCAAATTTATCCCAAAGAATAATCTCACCAGCTTGAAAAGTATGATTATTATCGCATCTAGATCTATTAATAAGAGAAATGTTTTCTTTATTAAATTTTTCTTGCCATGCCTCAAAACGTGCTACATGGCGAGGAGCAAGTATAATAATACTTTTTGTTTTTTGTTTATGAAGAGTTAAAAGAAAAGGAAAAAGTATATCTTCTTCTTCCTTACGTATGGAAGCAAAAAGAAAGACACAAGTATTTTTAGCTAGTTGTGGAAAATCTTTTTGCTCATTGTTAGTGGAAGCTTGCATGGCTATACATAATTCTTTGTATGTAGTATCAAACTTCATATTATGCATAAACTGGCAAGTGGCTTGAGGAAAAAGATCTGCATATAATTCTTTATCTTTTTCTTTTGTTGCATATATTGTTTGTGGGCTGATTTCAGCTAAAATTGTTTGAATTTTTTTATAAGAGTTATATGTCTTTTCTGTAATTCTTGCGTTTATAATATATAATTTTGTTTGAAACTCTTTGCACATTTTCATAAAATTAGGCCAAAGCTCTGTTTCAAGCAAAATACATATTTTAGGTGTTGTAAGAGAAAAAGCTTTATGCATAAGTTTTTCACTATCTAGTGGAAAATAACAAATATGAATATGTGGAGCTTGTTGTTTATATTTTAATTTCCATGCATGAAAAAAATCTTCTCTGCCTTGTGTAAGTATATCAATGCCTTGCTTTGTCATGCTTGTACAAAGAATATGAAGTGAACTGTCTTTTTCTTCTAAACAAGATAAAAGCTCAAGACTAAGATAAGCCTCACCACCTGATGATGCTTGTATCCATATATCAATAGGGAGTTTTTGTGGTAATGTTTGCCAATTTCCTTGAATAAGCCTATCTTCAAAGCCTATTTTCATTCTTTTATGTCTTTTAAGAAAAGGTGTGGCAAGTAACCATAAAAAATTATAACAAATAAAAAAAAGTTTGGTTAACATTAGTTTTTCTTATTATTTTCACGAATTTTAAAGGTAATACCAGCAGCAATACCTGCAACAGTTCCAAGTATAATGCTACGAGGCATACTTTCTGTTATGCCAAAAAGAAAAGCAAATACTCCAAAAGAAGATCCAATTAAAAAACCTTTTAATATAGGGGACATAATTATTCCTTAATAAAAATGAAAATGTATAAAGAGAGTTTAAAATATTTTCATTAAATATTCAAAGTATTTTATTGACTATTTTTATTTGCATGGAAGCTTAACGTCTTTTTATTAAAACCCTTTTTAAAAATTTTTCTTTATTTTGTATATAAAATAGGGTGTATTTCTAAATAATTTGGAAACACATCCTAATAAGTATTTTTTATAATGTAGGAAAAACAAAAGTTTTTTTGTACCTAAAAGAGCTTTTGGATTAAAAAGTTTTGAAGGGAGAGTTTG
>JAHHTE010000091.1 GCA_020024815.1 Mailhella sp. | reverse complement strand
GTTCTCCCCCTAAAACCCCCTTTCAAAATTTTTTAATCCAAAAACTCCTTTTGCGTGCAAAAGGAGTTTTATTTTTTCAAGACATCACATTAAATTTTATTATTATAGATAACATATTGATTTAATTTTTTTAATTCATCAAATAAATACAATATACACCCATTATCTAATTAAATAAATCGTATTATAAATAACAATAAAATCCCCTAGTCGTTCACAACATAATTACACTAAGATATATTTCAAATTATTCATAATTAATTAACTAAACGAAAAGTATAAAAAAAACTCCTTGAGTATATTCAAAGAGTTTTTATACAAAAGAGAATGTAAGGAATAAATCTATACTTTTCTTACTGTAAAATGTCGTGGGTCAATATTATATTTCTTAACCTTATAATTTACAATACGATAGCTACTTTTTAATATTTTAGCAGCTTTTAACACATTTCCACTTGCTTTTACAAGAGCATCAACAATCATTTCTTTTTCAAAACGAGCAACAGCATCACCTAAAGATAAATCATTTTCTGTTGCTGTACTTTCTGCTGTTTGCAAACTTGGAGGCAAATCTCCTGCTCTAATAACTTGATCAGAACAGTTTTGAGCTGCTTGTTCCATACATTTTTGTAATTCTGGAATATTACCTGGCCAATAATAATGAGTAAGTAATTGCAATGCTGGATAAGAAATACGCTTTACGCTTTTATCTTCTTGATTATTATTTTCTTGTTCTGCAACTTGACTTAAAAAATGTTCTGCTAAAGGAATAATATCTTCACGGCGTTCTCTAAGAGGTGGCACATAAAGGCTATATAAATTTAATCGAACATAAAGTTCTTTTATAAATTTGCCTTCTTCCACTAATTGCTCTAAAGAAACAGTAGAAGATGCAACAATTCTTGTATCACAAGAAAGAGGCGTTCCACCTAAACGTGTAACTTCATGCTCTTGTAATAAATGCAATAATGATTCTTGTGATTCTTTATTTAAATATTCAACACTATCAAGGAAAATAGTTCCATATTGTGCTTGTTCAAATAAACCTTTTTGCGTTTGCACAGCTCCAGCAAAAACACCTTTTTGATAGCCAACTAATTCTGCTAACATTTTTTCTTCTGGAAGTGTTCCAAGATAACAAGTTACAAAAGGCATATCTTTACGTGAACTTGCTTTGTGAATACGTCTAGCTAAAAACTCTTTGCCTACCCCATTTTCTCCAACTAATAGTAATGGAGCTCTCCCTTGAGCTAAATGGCTTGCTTGATCAACAATATGTCGCATTACTTTTGAAAAAAGGAAATAATTTCCATCTTCTTCTTGCGTTAAGGTAGTTGCTAAATCAACACGCCATAAACGAGATAATTCTTCTTGTAAATATGCTGCTCCATTAGCAATAAGAGAAGCAACAACTTCTAAAAAAAGCTTACGCCATTCTAAATCTTCTTTATCCCCTCCCATAGTATCAGCATTAAGTGTTCCTAAAATATCACGGGCTGTCATGGGATTTGCTTCAACAGGAGAAAGCACAGGAACAGAAATAAAAGCGAGTTTTTCCATTTCTTCATCTGTTCTATTAAAGAGCAAACTCATAAAATGTTCATCATCTTTTAATTTTTCTACAACAATAGATTTCCCAGTTGCAAAAACTTGCCCTGTAACACCAACTCCAGGGGAATATGTTGCCTCATTCACTTCTTGAGCAGAATAAGAATGTCGTAAACGTAATAAACCTGTTTCAGGTTCAAATAAAACTAAATGTGCTCTTAAAAAATTATGTCTTTTTGCTAGAAGTTGTAAAAAAAATTCTAAATTAGAACGGAAAGAACGTTGTGGTCCAAGATAGGACGCCATTATTCTAAGTGTTTCTAAATAATCAGAAAAATTCTCTGGAGTTTTTACCATAAAGTAACCTATTTTGATAATTCTTTAATTCTACTTTTATAGAAAATAACATCAGTTGAATTTACATCTTCAAATAAAGCAATTCCATCTTGATATGCTTTAATTGCTTTATCTTTTTGACCTATTTTTTCAGCTGCTTCTCCTAATTGAAAATAAACAACAGACTGTACATCTTTAGGGCAATGGCTTACAATATCTTCATAAATTTTTATAGCATTTTCATTTTCCCCTGTATGCACAGAAAGAGCTGCTGCATTCATAGCTGCAGTTATACCTAAAGAAGAATATTTTTCTTCATTCATAACATAATTAAATGCTTCTTTTGCTTTTGCAAAATCATTTTGTGTTGTTGCATAATGAGCAATTTCAAGTTCAATAGCAATACGAATTTCGCTTGGTGCATTTTCTTTTAAATTTTCAAGATCAGCTAAAACCTTTTTATTATCTTTTTGAGAAATAATAAGAGCTAACTGTTCTTTAGCATCAGCAATATTATTTTCATGGTATCCACGATAAAATGCATAAGCACCAATAATTACAACTAAACTAACAACAATAGCTGCTATCTTAGGAGCATTATCATTAATAAATTGCCATAAAGGAGTTGCTTCTGGAGAAATTTCTCCTTGCATTTCTTTAAGCAAATCATCAGCAGAACCAGCATAAGGACTTTGATATTCTTCCTTATCTTTTACAATTTCAGCTTGTTTCACTTGAGAATTTTTTTTATTATCTTTTAAAGACATGACAACTCCTTTAAATAAATCTCAATAAAATTTATTCTATTTTAACAAAAATCACTTTTTTGTAAAGTACAATATAATATAGTCTGTTCCGTTAGTAAACAATTTTTATTAGACCAGTTTTTACCTATTGCAACTATCATTAAATATACCTATACTAAAGAAAATATTTATGACAAACTTGTAAAAAGGCATAAAATTATGATTAAAAATGAAATGGAAAAAATTGGCTTACAAGCAAAAAATGCAAGTAGAATTATTGGCTCTGCAAAACCAAAACAAAAAAATGCCATACTTACAAGCCTAGCAAAAATTTTGCAAGAAAATATCCCGTTAATTCTTGAAAAGAATAAACTTGATTTACAAAAAGCAAAAGAAAATAATCTTTCTTTACCTAAAATAGATAGACTAACATTAACAGAAAAACTTATTTATGATATGGCAAATGCTTGCCTTTTTATTGCAAATTTACCTGACCCTGTTGGAGCAATGACAAAACAATGGCAAAGACCAAATGGTTTGCTTGTTGGAAAAATGCGAGTTCCGCTTGGAGTTATTGCAATGATCTATGAATCTCGCCCCAATGTAACTATTGATGCTGCCATTTTATGTTTAAAAGCTGGCAATGCTGTTATTTTACGTGGAGGATCAGAAGCATATCATTCAAATATGCTTTTAACTTCTTTTATTCAAAAAGCATTAGAAGAAAATAATTTTCCAAAAACCTGTGTACAAAGTGTAGAAAATACTGAAAGAGAAAGTATTTATGAACTTTGTAAACTTCATCAATATATAGATGTTATGATACCTCGTGGTGGTGAAAAAATGGTGCAAAGCATTGCTGCCCATGCAACTATGCCTGTTTTAAAACATGATAAAGGTGTTCCCCATGCTTTTATTGATGTTAGTGCAGATTTAGAACAAGCTGTTAATATTATTGACAATGCAAAAACACAAAGAACAGGTGTTTGCAATGCCCTAGAAGGATTATTGGTACATAAAGATATTGCAGCAAAATTTTTACCAATGCTAGAAGAACGTTTGCTTCCAAAACAAGTAGAAATTTTTGCTTGTCCTAAAAGCAGCCAATACTTGCCACAACTTGCTAAGCCACTTCTTGATGAACATAAAGGTACAGAATTTGGTGCATTAAAAATAGTTTGTCTTATAGTTGATGATATAGATCAAGCCCTTGATTATATTCATCAATATGGTTCTCATCATACAGAAATTATTTGCACAACAGATTATAATAATGCACAAAGATTTTTACGCGAAGCTGATGCTGCTATGGTAGCTGTTAATGCCTCATCACGTTTTAATGATGGTTCAGAATTAGGACTTGGTGCAGAAATTGGAATTAGTACCTCAAAACTTCATGCTTATGGACCAATGGGAGTTGAAGAATTAACCACAACAAAATTTGTTGTTTATGGTGAGGGACAAGTCCGTGAGTAAGCGTATAGGTATCATGGGCGGTGCATTTAATCCTTTCCACACAGGACATTTACGCCATGCTATCGAAATAAAAGAAGAATTATTTCTTGATGAAATACAATTAGTACCTTCTTATAATCACCCACATAAAGAAGGACTTTTGCCTTACGATATACGCATAACTTGTATAGAAAAAAGCATTGAACATCTTGATTTTATTAAAATTAATACAATAGAAGAACACATTATTGGAAAATCATATACTGATAGTATGCTAACCCAATGGAAAAAAGATAATCCAAATGATTTTCCCTATTTTCTTATGGGAATAGAAGATTTTGCAGTTCTTCCTACATGGCATTGTGGAACAAAACTTCCCCTTATTAGCCCTTTAATTATTGTTTCCCGTAATGGAAAAACAGCGGAAGATTTTTATCAAATTGCCCAATCCTATTGGGATAATTGTACTATTAAAGTAAATAATCTTAATTTACCGTTAATTAATCAAAAAAAAGCTCAAGTTTTTGTCAATAATCAAGAATATTGTCAATTTATTCAAATTCCTAATCTTGAAATTACTGCAACCCATATACGAGAACTTTGGATAAAACAAAAAAATTTACAAGGCTTACTTAATCCTAATGTTATACATTTTTTAGATAAAAATTATGCATTAATACAAAAATACTGGCAATAATTCTTTTAACCTAATTTTTACTTTACAAACAATAGTTTATAACGTAATTAGAACAAAGCAGATTTTTTCTGCATTTTTTAGTTTAAAGTATTTTTCAAAATAGGTGAACAATGAAAATATATAAAAATCTTTGCATATATTTTGCAACTATCTGCATTATTTCTGCTGTGATTACCCTTAGCTTTACATTTTCACGCTTTGACTTTTTACATCTTGCATTTTTAAGTGCACCTGTTTCTGTTTTTTCAGTAAGTATGGTAGGTTTTGTTGCAAGTTTTGTTATGTATAAAAGTACGCAAACAACACTTATTGCTTTATTAAAACGCCGTGCTGGACGTTGCTATGGAGAATTATTGCACCATAAAATGCGTCTTATTGATGTTATTGATGGAAAAAGAAGCTTTGTAGATTTTGAAAAATATCTTTATCCTCGTGATGCTTTTATCAAAATTAAAAAACTTCTTTATGATGAATACTTTGCTTTATTTTCCTATGATCCATTTATTAAAACTAATAAATCATATAAAGCTGTAACAGATTTTACAAAACTTCATCAAGATTTGCTTAATTATATTCGTTCTCAACATATTGATAATATTGAATATAATAACTTCAAAATTCTTTACCAAAAAGTATATAAACAACCAATTGTCGCAGATACTCCAGAAGAAAACTTCAATCACCCTGAACTTATTGAAGCAATGGAAAACTTTAGATCAGGGCTTGATTATGCTTTATTAAATGCTGATACTCTTATGACATTTATTGATAATCATCTTTATGCATTAGATGAATATTTTGGAACTGGCGAACCTTGGTCAGTTATCAAAGAACGCTTTGACCAAGAATTTCAACACTGGGTACAAAATCCAGATGAAGATTAAAACAAAGGGGATATAAAATCCCCTTTTATTTTATATAACTTCTCTACTAAATTAACATAATATTTTAAACTCTTTTAACTACCATTTAATTATTATAACTAACAATATCATATAATTTAAATAACATAATAAGAAATAATATGAAACAAAATTTAGAACTATTACAAAAAAACTATGGTTATTTTTTTAATAATATTGAATTACTAAAAACTGCACTTACACATAGTTCATATATAAATGAAAGTGATAGAAAAGAACACAACGAACGTTTAGAATTTTTAGGTGATGCTGTTTTAGAAATACATATTTCAGAAGCATTATATCATCTTTTTCCAAATTCACGTGAAGGTGCATTAACCCACATGCGTTCTACTATTGTTAATGAAAAAAGCCTTGCAGAAAAAGCTAAAAAATTAGGTATTCCTGAAAATCTTTTTTTAGGTACAGGTGAAGAACAACAAGGGGGACGTAAACGTCCTGCACTTATTGCTGATGCTTTTGAAGCTATTCTTGGAGCTATTTATCTTGATAGTAATTTTGAAATAACAAAAAAAGTTATTAATATGCTCTTTCAAGAAAACTTTCCAAAAGAAGAAAAAAAGACACAACAAAAAAGTTATAAAACCCTATTACAAGAATTTACACAAGCACATTTCAAATATACTCCTGAATATGAACATATTGGAAGTTCAGGACCTGAACACGCAAAAAAATTTACAGTACGCTACACCTCACCAAAAGGATTTATTATTACAGCTGAGGGATCAAGTATAAAAAAAGCAGAGCATGAAGTAGCCAAACTAGCTTTGCAACAATATGAAAAAATATTACAAGCAAAGATTTTTAAATAATTTTTTTCTTGAGAGGGAAACTTTTGAAAAAGTTCCCCTCTCAAACTCTCCTCTCAAAACTTTTTAACTCAAAAGCTCTTTTGCGTACAAAAGAACTTTTATTTTTTCACCATTATTTTAATTGTAAAACAAAGTGCGACAAGTATTAAAAAAAGTAACCCAAAAGAAAATTTTTAGTATCTATTTCATTTTATAATAACTAGTAATTATATTTATAAAAGTTATCTACTTGTTATAATCTAAAAAATACTTTTGTACCTAAAAGTTTTTTGTAATAAAAATTTTGAAAAGAGGTCTTAGTGGGAGAACTTTTTATAAAAAGTTCTCCCACTAACTAACATATAAAAATAATAAAAAAGTCCATTCATAATATAATATGAATGGACGTCAAAGTTTAGATAATTCTATGCTCATCCTTAACACCCCCTATTTATAGAAAAAGCATAAAAGGCAAATAAGGATACATAATCAATAGGTTTTTACACAGTACTTCTTTTATAGAATAAACTATATAAGAAGTACTTGTGTATACCTCTATACCTAGGTTGATGAACTAAACTTAGGAGCGAGCCTAACTTAGTAAAAAATTCCCTAAATATTAACCTATTAATTGCATAGCCATTTGTGGCAATTGGTTTGCTTGACCCAACATAGAAACAGCAGAGTTACTTAATACTTGGTTTCTTACAAATTGAGTCATTTCTGTTGCAACGTCAGCATCAGAAATACGAGATTCAGCTGCTTGAACGTTTTCTGCTTGAATTGTAATGTTACTAATAGTTGCTTCTAAACGGTTTTGCAATGCACCAAGGTGAGCACGAATATTATCTTTTGAAACAATAGCTCTGTTTACAGCTTCAAGTGATTTTTGTGCCATTTCTTGAGTTGAAATACTGAAACCACCTTGATCTTTTGATGCTTGACCTGCATTATTACCAAGACCAAGAGCTGATGCTGTGGTGCAACCAATTTGAATGTAGTAATAGTCTTCTGCTGAATCGTTACCAGTACCAAAGTGAACTTTAAGCTTACCAGTAGAATTTAATCCAGAACCATCATGCTTATCACTACTTAAGTTACCATCAAGTAATTTAATGTTGTTGAAATCAGTAGCCATAGAAATACGGGTAATTTCTGATGCCATTTGTTGATATTCTGAGTCAATGATAGCACGTTGAACAGAATCATAAGTACCGGTAGCTGCTTGTTCTGCAAGCTCTTTCATACGAATGAGCTTTTCGTCAACAGTTTGAAGAGCACCATCAGCTGTTTGAATCAAAGAAATTGCGTCGTTGGCGTTACGCACCCCTTGATGTAAGGTTGATACGTCTGAACGCATAAGCTCACGAATTGCAAGACCTGCTGCGTCATCTGCTGCTGTGCCTACACGTAAGCCTGAAGATAATTTACGAGTTGATGCTGCCAAATTTCCGTAGTGACTATTTAAGTTTCTCGCTACGTTCATTGCCATTAAGTTGTGATTAACAACTAGAGTCATAATTCACCCCTCCTAAGGTTTAGGTATGCCTTTATAATAGCAATGAGTGTGCCATTAAAAATTTAACAGTATAATTCAATATATTATAAAAAATATTAAAACAAGTATGCAAAAATTTCCCTTTTTAATCCACTTTTATGACTTAATTTTTTTATGTTTTAACTTTTTAATACGCTTTTAATAACGAAAAAATTTCCTCTTATCTTAACCTCTTAAGAAAATAGTCATT
>JAHHTE010000090.1 GCA_020024815.1 Mailhella sp. | reverse complement strand
CGAGAAGAAATTCCATATTGTTCTTTTGCAGTTATACAAAAATCTTCAACATATAAATCAAAAGTAAGTTTCTCATCAAAATATAATTGATAGGTATTTATTAAAGAAGAATGAACCAAAAAACACTGACAATCGAAAGTTTCAACTTCAAAACCTGTTTCACAATTTCTTCCATAAAAACGAATATTTTCACCTTTTTTATCAGAATTTTTTACTCCACCATAAGATCGCACAAGAAATTTATCTTTTTTAGGGATAAATTTTGTTCCAATGGGAGCATAAAGACTTTTTTTATCTAATAAACTTAATTTATCTAAAATATTTTCTTGTAATTCAAAATCTTCATGGCAAAACATAAACCATGCTTGATTTTGATGAGTAAAAGTATTTAAAAATTCATTATAACAAACGGAAATATTTCTATTTTCTTTTGTATTGTCTAAACAAACAAATTTTGTTTGCTCATAAAATGGATTATTTTGCACTAATTTCTCATATAAAGAAAAATTACGTACAACAGATATAACAATAAGCCCCTCTTTCATCGCTACTTCCTCGTTATCTCCCAAATATTTACATTTGCTGAAAGAATATTTTTATTAATTTCCTGTGTTTTTTCTGTATATACTTTTTTAATATTAAAAGGAAATTTTTTTACTTCTTCAATAAAATATTGATAAATAGTCCGACTAGGCTCTGCAATCCAAAAAACTCCTTGCGAAGATAAAGCAAAATCAAGAAAAGTTAAAATTTCTGGCATAAATTTTCTTTCATAAGCAATATCTGCTGCCCAAATAAAAGGTAAAGATTTTTCTTGAATACATGGCTTTCGCCAATCCATATTATGAATACATAAAGTATATTGATCTTGCTCATAATAGTCTTTTATTTTTTCATAAAAGAAAATATTATTCATTGCTGCATTATGTTTAGCTAATAAAATTGCTTCATCATCATAATCAACAGCCAAAACCTTAGCCCCTAATACTGTTCCACAAAGAGCTGTAAAGCCAAGACCACAGCCTAAATCTAAACAATTTTGCTTTTCAATAAGACTTTTATTTTTTTCTAAAAAATGTGCTAAAGCAAAAGAAGAAGGCCATAATTCTGCCCAATAGGGTAATTTTTCATCATCATAATTTTGTGTATTTTGTGAATTATTGGCATTAGTTACCATATTTTCCCAAAGTAATTCCATATCTGCTCGATAAATTTGCCATTGTCTATCAAGAAATGAAAAAATAATTTTATCTTCTTCTTTATACTGCATTATTTTTTATCCTCATTTTTTGCAAAAGGATGTGCTTTATCATACACTTTTAGTAACATATCCATATCTAAATGTGTATAGCGTTGTGTTGTTGCAATTTTACTATGCCCTAGAAGTTCTTGAACAGAGCGTAAATCTGCTCCACCTTCTAATAAATGGGTCGCAAAAGAATGGCGTAAATCATGGGGAGAAACAGAAGTTGCAATCCCAACTTTTTTTCTATAAATTTCAATTATTCTATTAGCTTCTCTTCTATTTAATCGTTTTCCACGTTTTCCAATAAAAAGAGCTAATTCTTGTAAATTTGTCGCAACAGTTTCTCTTTTTTCTATCCAGTCAATTAAAGCTTTTTTACTTGTATCACTTAATGGAACAATACGTTCTTTTCCACCTTTACCAAAAACTTTTATGGTATTTCTTTGCTCATGAAAATCTTGTAAATTTAGGGCTAAAGCCTCAGAAATACGTAAACCTGAACCATATAAAAGTTCTAATAATGCTTTATCACGATAAGAAAAATCATCTTCAATTTCCTCATCAAGCATACTTACAACTTGATCAACATTAAGCATTGTTGGGTGATGAATTTCTTGCTTTGGATTAGCAATTCCCGCTGTTGGATTTTCATGGATTATTTTTTTTTGCAACATAAAACGGAAAAAACTTCGCAAACAAGACATTTTTCTTGCCATAGAACTTTTAGCTAATTTTTGTTGAAATAAATATGTTAAATATTTTTGGATATGCTTTTTCTGCACATTTTCAAGATGAGAAATAGATAATGTAAGCCCCTGTAAAAAATCCTCAAATTCTTCAAGATCAGTGGCATAAGCCCGCACTGTTGCTTGTGAATATGCTTTTTGAAATTCTAAATGTGCTAAAAATAAATTAACATTTTTTTGATCCATAGCTACCTACAATATTTTATAAAAACCACCAGCTAATTTTTCAATTTTTCCTTCTACTTCAAGCATTAAAAGTTCTGATGAAAGTTCACGCATTTCCATTGTATGTCCATTTTCAAGTAATAAACATAAAATTTCATCAGCAGAACAAGAATCATTTTTTACAAGAATTTTAAGAATAGGATTATCAAATTCTTGCTCTTTTATTGAGTTATCTACTTTTAGAGATAATTTTTCCTCATTATTTTGACATGTTACTGTTGCTATTTTTTCTTTATTCTTTTTTATTTGCCCTTTTTTAGGTAAAAAAAGCGTTAATGTATTTTCTTTTGATAAAATATTTTGTGCTAATTTTCCAAAATCAACAGACATTGCCACAAGCTCATCATTAACTTGCGGTCTTAATAATGTATTACGAACAGAATAATATTTTTTTTCTTCTAAGGATAAAGATTTTTCTTGTTCTTTTATCTGTATATCTTCTTGAGATTTATTATCTTTTTCTTGATTTTCAAGTTTATGTGTTAATACTTCATATTGTCTTGTTAGATCTGGTAACATTTCTGCAATAATACCATAACTATCTGTAATAAGAGTTGCTCCCTCTTCAAGAAGTTTTTGTCCCCCAAGACTATGATGCGAATTTTGTGGTTTTAGAACATAAACATTTTTATTTTGTTCAATAGCATGTCGAGCAGTAATTAAACTACCACTTTTTAAAGCAGCTTCTACAATAAGCACACCTTCAGAAATAGCTGTAACTAGTCTATTTCGTATAGGAAAATTATGTGCTAAAGGTTTTGTAAAAGGAGAAAATTCACTAATAATTAAACCTTGTTCTGCTATTTCTTGGAATAACTTTTCATGCTGTTTTGGATAAATAACATTTATCCCAGAACCTAATATTGCTATTGTTTTTCCTGTTCCATACAATGCACCCTTATGAGCAGCATAATCAATTCCCATAGCTAAACCAGAAACAACAGTAATACCAAGCATAGAAAGTTCTTTTGCTATATTCTCGGCTTTATCAAGACTTTGTTTAGTATATTTTCTAGAACCAACAATGGCTATGGCAGGATAAGATAAAAGAGAAATATTTCCTTTTGCATAAAAAAAAGCAGGAGCATCAGAAACATTTTTTAATGCCAATGGATAACGATAATCAGACCAAAGCACTATTGTACAATCTGTTTTTTTAGCCTCTTGCCACTCAAGAAGAGCTTTTTCTCTCCAGGTATTATTTCGTAATTGATATTTTATTTCTTGAGAAATTTTTTTAGCAAATAAATCTGTTGATGAAAGTAATTCTTTTTGCGTTAAAGCCTCATAAGCTACAAAAGCCGAACCATAATATCGCAAAATTTTACAAAAAAGACGAGGACTTATCCCTTCACAATAACGAAAGGCAAGAGAAGCCCAATAGTCTTTTCTTGCCTCGTCAGATAATTTATCAACAGCATTAAGCATTAGTATACTTGCAAATAAATATTATTGCACTACTCCCATATTACGAGCTTTTCTAGCTGCATCAGAATTGCCCCAATCTTCTACTAAAACTAAATAATGCAAACTAGCATTTTCAGAATCACCTAAACGAGCATAACTCATAGCTGTTTTTAACAAAGAGTCTGCTGTCTTTGGGTGAGTTGGAAAACGTGCTTGAACTTCTTTAAAAGCATAAATTGCTTGTGGATAAATACCTCTAGCATATAATGTTTCTCCTTTCCAATATAAGGCATTTGGAGATAAAACATCATTAGGATATTGTGCTAAAAATGCATCAAAAGCTTTTTCTGCTTTAGCATATTCATGATTTTGATAAAGTTCATACGCATTATTATACATATCACTACTTGTCATTCTTGCTTGAGGTGCTTTTTGCACAGGAGCTTGAACTTGAGCTACTTGTGTTTGCTGTACAGTAGGCTGAACTTGTTGTGATGTTTGTACTGGCTGAACTTGTTGCACTTGTTTAGTTTGTTGTTGTGGTTGTGCAACTTTTTGTGGCTGTGCAACTCTTTGTGGTTGAACTTGTTGAGCAACAGCCTGATTTTGTGCAACTACTTGCGAATTTTGTTGATTTTGAGCAACAACTCTTTGTTGTTGAGGAGCTTCTACAACATTTTCTTTTACAGCTTGCTGATTTGTTTCTTCAACAGGAGCTGATAAATTTTGTCCTGAAATAGCCCCAACTTCTGCTTGTTTTTGCACAACTTGAGCATTTTCATTTTGTAATCTTCCATCATGTTGAACAGGTTGAACTTGCTGAACTTGTTGCACTGGTTGCTGTACTTGTGGTTGAACCTGTTGCTGAATAGGTTGAGATGGATTTGGTTGTATAACTCTTTGATCATACATTTGTGATAATGAGGTAATATCAGGACCTTTTTGTGGAGTAGGCACACCACGCTTTCTTGCATCTTTTTCAAGTTCTGCAATACGCAACTCATTATCTACAAGAATATCATAGGTTTTATTATTATAAGCTAAGAGAGCATCTACTTTTTCTTCCACTGTTCCCAATTTATTATCTACGTTATCAATTCTTTTATTTGGACCTTCATTGACAACAGAACATGCACCTAAACATAAAAAAGGTACTAAACAAAGATAACGATACTTCATAATCACCTCTAATGTGTAATTAATCAAATAATTACTACACACAATACTGACTGTCAAATAAAACATCAAAGAAAATATATAATTAAATAATAAAAGCCCTCAAATGAGGGCTATAAAAAACATATTTTATACACATTTTACTTTATAAAAACAGTATAATATAACTATTTTTAAATAATTATTTAAAATAGTTTCTTAAACAGTAATATTAAGTTTTGTACCAATACCTGCTTGAGCACGAGCTTGATCTGCAACAGCAACTGATTCATCAATAAGTTGATTTACTAAACCAGCTGTAACATCAAGGCTTTTCTTTTGCATACCAAGAGCAAATTGTCCTTGTACACTCATAAGATCTTTATTATCAATTTCCATAAAGACTCCTTTTGTTGTTATTTTTATAATCGGTACATTAAATAAAAACTTTAGTTAAATTTTATTTTTTATTTCACATTATAAAAATTTTTATCTTAACATTTTATTATTATGAATATTTTTATAAATTACAAAAGAACTTTTGCATTCAGGAGGTATTTTCAATAAAAAAAAGTTATAAAAATTTAAGCAAAAAATTTTCCTAAAATCCATTGTTCAAATAATAACATTATTTAATAACGTACGCTATTTTTCAACATTAAAAAATCTTAATGCATTTTCTCCACATTTTTTCCAAAGTTCAGCAACTTCCATATTTTTTTGTTCTGCTATACATTTAGCTGTAAAAACAGTTAAAGCAGATTCATTTGTTTGCCCTCTCCATGGTTCTGGAGTTAAATATGGGGAATCTGTTTCTACTAATAATTTATCAATATCAATTACTTTTACAGCCTCTCGAAGATATTCATTTGGTTTAAAAGTAACAGATCCGGGAACAGAAATATGCCAACCATGCGATAAAATAATATTAGCACTTTTTTCATCTCTATCAAAACAATGCCACAATAAAGGATAGTTATGAAAACCTTCCTCAAGCAAAATTTCTACGGTATCATCAAAAGCATCGCGGCTATGAATAACAACAGGTAATTGAAATTCTTTAGCCATTTGTAATAATTTGCGAAAATATTCTTTTTGTAAATCTTGAGGAACTTCTTTCCAATAATAGTCTAACCCTATTTCCCCTACTGCTTTTATGCGTTTTTCACCATTTTGATCATTGATAAAATCTTCACGCAATAATTCTAATTCATTATCAGCAATTTCTAATAAATCAGTAGGATGTAAACCATAAATAAAAAATACTTGTGGTTTATCCGCAAAATAATCTTTTTTAGTTCTATATTGAATGTGTCCTAAAAAAATCTCTCCGATATATGCTACTCCAGCCTCTTTTGCTCTTTCTAAAATATCATCACGTTGTTCCCAAAGTTTATCAGAAACAATATGTGCATGACTATCACAACCACATAAAGGTAAACCTAATGTTTTAGGATCTATAAGATTTTTCTTTTTATGAGCCATAACATTCTCCAATATATCAATATGTTATAATTATTTTTCTTTTTTATTATAAAATTAGCTTGACAGGTGAAATTTTTCCCATTATGAATATTTATATGAATACGCAAAAAATTATTACTTCCTCTTTTTCTTGGTGGTGGCTCGTAAAATAACGGGTCGGATTTTTTGCACGCAAATTTTATTATAAAAATTACGACCGAACTAGCCGGTCGTTTTTTTATATCCTAGATAGGCATAGTTCGGAACATAAAGGGAGAAAAAACTATGTCTACCACAGCTCAAAACACAAACAACAATACCAACGAAAACTCACTTGGCTTTTTTGGCAAACATGGCGGTCAATTTGTTTCACCTGAAATAAAAGAACGCCTTGATGAAGTTGCAAAATGCTTTCTTACTTATAAAGACGACAAAGACTTTTTATCCGAATTAAACGCACTTTACAAGCATTTTAGTGGTAGACCTACCCCTATTTTTTATTGTGAAAATTTAAGTAAAAAACTTGGTGGTGCTGATATTTACCTTAAACGTGAAGATTTGAACCACTTAGGAGCACATAAACTCAATAATGTATTGGGGCAAATGCTTTTAGCAAAACGTATGGGTAAAACTAAAATTATTGCAGAAACAGGAGCTGGTCAACATGGTGTTGCAACTGCTGCTACTGCTGCTCTTTTTGGTTATGAATGTACTGTTTATATGGGTGAAGAAGATATGCGTAGACAAGAACTTAATGTTCTTCGTATGCGTATGATGGGTGCAAAAGTTGTTGCAGCAAAAAGTGGTCAAAAAACACTAAAAGAAGCTGTTGACGAAGCACTTACTGCCTATGCAAACGATAAAGATACTTTTTATGTATTAGGTTCTGCAGTAGGACCTTATCCATACCCTGAACTTGTACGCCATTTTCAATCTATTATAGGAAAAGAAGCTAGAGAACAATTTTTAGAACAAACCAATACATTGCCTAATATGGTTGTTGCTTGTGTTGGTGGTGGATCAAACGCTATTGGTATTTTTTCTGGCTTTATAAATGATAAAGATGTTGCTCTTATTGGTGCAGAACCTGGCGGACGTGGTAATAATCTTGGCGACCATGCTGCAAGTATAGTTCATGGACAAGAAGCAATCTTACATGGTTTCAAGAGTTATTGTATTATTGATGAAAAGGGAGAAGCAGGACCAGTTTATTCCATTTCTGCTGGACTTGATTATCCTTCAGTTGGACCAGAACACGCTCATCTTAAAGATATTGGACGTGCTGACTATAAAGCAATTACAGATAAAGAAGCAGTTGATGCATTTTTCATGCTTTCAAGAACACAAGGTATTATTCCAGCCTTAGAATCTGCACATGCTTTAGCTTATGCAATAAAAGTTGCTCCAACAATGAAAGGAAAATCTATTTTAGTTTGTCTTTCAGGACGTGGCGATAAGGACGTTGACCAAATATCTCAAATGATAAAAGACAACCTTATCCAACTTCCAAAATAAATTATATTTGCTTTGTTATTTTGACATTTTTCTTGAGAGGAGAACTTTTGAAAAAGTTCCCCTCTCAAACTCTCCCTTCAAAACTTTTTAATCCAAAAGCTCTTTTGCGTACAAAAGAGCTTTTGTTTTTCCACAACATAATAAAGAAATAACATAGAATACATTGAATATATTTTAACTAGGGTATGTTTCTAAATTATTTTTTTTCTTGTTTATATAACATTTTCTTCTTTATTCTACTATTACATAGCATCATGTTTAATAAGGGGTTTCACCCCTTGACCCGACCAAAGGGGAAACAAGGGGCAAGCCCCCCTAGCTCTCACCCCCGCTTTAGTCGTTGCGACGCAGGAAGCTACGAATAAAGACAGCAATTAGTTACGCGAAATTAACATACATAAACTGCTGTCGCTATCCGTAAGGCTCATTCTTCGCCAACGGCTACCGGATAAACCCAAACAAATAGCAGTTACTTATGATTTATGAGAATAAAAGCGACATTC
>JAHHTE010000009.1 GCA_020024815.1 Mailhella sp. | reverse complement strand
CTAATCTTTTTCTTCCTTCTTCGCATAACTAATGCTCTTCTATAAAATAAAAACAATACGATAAAAATTATCTTTTTATATTTAGTAAAAAAGAGGAAAAAGACTTTGAATTTTTTTAAAAAATAACATACTATGCACACAGGAGTAAAAATGAACAAGCCTTTTTTACGCATAAATCCCCTTGGAGGATTAGGAGAAATAGGTCTAAACTGTCAAAAATGGGAAACCAATGACGGGACTTTTCTCATGGATTGCGGGCTTATGTTTCCTGATGATAGCCATTATGGGGTTGATGTTATTATTCCTTGTTTTGAATCACTAGAAACAAATAAAGATAAATTTTTAGGCGTTGTTCTTACACATGGACATGAAGACCATATAGGAGCTTTGCCTTGGCTTGTTCACTTTTTTAGAGCAAAAAAAATTGTCAATATCTATGGTTCTGCTTTTACATTAGCTTTAGTAAAACATAAACTCACAGAACGTGGATTAATAGATAATGCAAACCTTATTCTTGTTGAAACCTATGATACTATTCAATTAGGCTCAATTACTTTTCAAGCTATTCCAGTATGCCATTCTATTCCTGGTGGTTATGCATATTTTATAGAAAGTGAAATAGGAAAAATAGTTCATACTGGCGATTTTAAACTTGATGACCATTCACAATTTTATCCATTAGAATCAACATGTGCTTTTAAAAATGATCTCCATGATTTTGCAAAAACAGGAATAAAACTTCTTCTTTCTGATTCAACAAATATAGAAAATAGAAATCATTCTGCATCAGAAAATGGAGTAAAAGACGGATTAGACCAAATTTTTATGCAAACAAAAGGGCGAATTGTAATTGCCTTATTTGCAAGCCATATCCAAAGAATACGAACAGTTTTTGAACTTGCTGAAAAATATGGACGCCATGTTATTATAAGTGGACGGAGCCTCACAACAAATATTACCATTGCAGAAGAATTGGGCTTACTCAAAGCACCCAAAATATATCATGAAAGTGATGAAACAATTACAGATTTAACTCGTGAAAATACCGTTGTTTTAGCAACAGGTACACAAGGAGAAGCACTTTCCGCTCTTACACGAATTTCCTCTGGTGAGCATAAACGCCTTGCTCTGCATGAAGGTGATACTGTTATCATGTCCTCTCGGACTATTCCTGGAAATGCAAGAGCTGTTTCAAGAATGATAAATCAAATGTATAAACAAGGTGCAACTGTTTTCCATGATGATAGATTTCTTATTCATGCCACAGGCCATGCTTGCTATGAAGAATTAAAAACAATTTTAGAAATAGCAAAGCCAGAACATTTTATTCCCATTCATGGGGAATATAGGCATTTAGCCCAGCACGCACAATTAGCAAAAAGTCTTGGAATTACTAATTGCCATTTACTTGAAGATGGGCAACCTATTATTTTTTATACTGATGAGGTTATAAAAGAAGAGAGTAATCCTGTTGATTTTGTTTTAGTTGATGGGAAAGGTGTAGGCGATGTTGGACGCTTAGTTTTAAAAGAAAGACGTATTTTATCCAATGAAGGTATTATCATTATTTCTTTAGTAATTGATAGAGAAACAGGAACTGTTTTAGCTGGTCCCACAGTTATTTCACATGGCTTTGTTTTTGAACAACAATTTAACCATTATTTACAAGAAGCACAATGCCTTATTCTTGAACAATTAGAAATACTTAATGGTAAAAATCTTGATAAATTACCTGAAATGATACGTCTAACCATAAGACGTTTTTTTAGAGATATTTTAGCCCGTGAACCACTTATAGAAAATATTATTCATTTTGTATAAGTAATGTATTTTATTTTTTTGAGAAGAGAACTTTTGAAAAAGTTCCCCTCTCAAACTCTCTCCTCAAAACTTTTTAATCCAAAAACTCTTTTGCGTGCAAAAGAGTTTTTGTTTTTCTTGGCTATATTTTTATGTTATGAATAAAATATACTAGAGTGTGTTTCCATATTATTTAGAAACACACCCTAGTTACGCAAAATTAAACTATATAAACCGCTGTCGCTATCCGCAAGGCTCATTCTTCACTAACGGCTACCGCATAAGCCCAAACAAATAGCAGTAACTTATGAATTATGAAAATAAAAGCGACATTCTTTGGAGCGGGCAAAGCTCGCGTAAAAGTATGGAGCGTAAAGGGGTTTGCGTTCGGGTTTCCAAAGGGGGAAAACACATTAGAAACACACCCTAATATACAAAAACAAAAACAGATTTTTATTGTTTGGAAAAATTATTTTTTCTTAATTCCCTAAAAATAGGCAAATTTATTGAAACTTAGTGCAATAAATTTGCCTGATTGAGGGGGATTGGGGGAAATCATTTCCCCCAAAAAGAAAAAATAAAAATTGTTTTTCAACTTATTTTATATAGCTAATCTTGATAATACACTTTTTTATACAATCTATTCATAAAGACTAAAACTTGACGAAGTTCTGAAATTTGCTACACTATGCGTCTATAAGTAAGCATTAAATTTAATTTATTTTTCCTCTATACTTTTTACATAAATTGCCGATGTAGTAGTATAGCTTGAAATAGCAAATCCTTCAAGGGAGAGATTATGACCCAAGCAAGTACTCAAAACGTAGATCAGTTTGATTTACAACAAGATAATAATACCATTTTACAATTAGTTTCTTTCCGACTTGGTGAAGAAGAATTTGCCGTTGATATTTTAATTGTAAGTGAAATTATTAGATTAGTACAAATTACTCCTGTTCCTCACGCCCCTCATTTTATAGAAGGTGTTATTAATTTAAGAGGACGTGTTTTACCTGTTGTTGGTTTAAGAAAACGCTTCCATATGCCTGAAGTTGAACGAACAGATCAAACAAGAATTATTGTTATGATGTGGGAAAATCAACTTGTTGGTTTTTTAGTAGACTCTGTATCAGAAGTTTTACGTATCCCTACAAGCACTGTTGAAAAAGCTCCTCCAGTTGTTGCTGGTGTTGGAGCTGAATATATAGAAGGTGTTGGTAAACTTGAAGATAGACTTTTAATTCTTCTTAATATGGGATATTTATTTGCAAGTTCTGAACTTCCAGATACTAATAACGCAAATCAAGTTCAATAGTAATAATATTAGTTTCCATTAGAAAAAGCATGAAAAAAAATTTTTTTTCATGCTTTTTCTTTTTTTATTAAACAATAATCATAATTTCCTTAACAAATTAAAATAACATAAAAAACAAAATCTTTTTTGCACGCAAAAGAGAGTTTAGATTAAAAAGTTTTGAAGGGAGAGTTTGAGAGGGGAACTTTTTCAAAAGCTCCCCTCTCAAAAAAAAAACATCATAAAAAAAAACTTAACTTCCTATTCTGCAAGTCTTAATTTATCTTCTATACTTGGATCAATAATTACACTATATGTCCCTTCGCTTTTATCTACATGAACTAAACCTGCTGACGCATTTTTCATAAGACGAATATTTTTTGCATAACTATATTGCACTGTTCCTTTTTCTTGTCCCTTTACCCAACTCTTTAAAAGAGCCAAAGCACCTGCTTCTTGCATTGTTAAAGGTGAAACTTCTTGCTTTGCATGATCGCGTTTTATAATAACATGAGCACTTGCACCTTCTGCAATATGCACCCAAATATCATAAGGTGAAGCCATTTTTAATGCTAATCCATTTCCTTTTGTATCTCTACCACGCAAAATCATAAAACCATCAGAACTTCTAAAAACTTGTACTTCTTTTGGAAATTTCTTTTTATTTTCTTTATTTTTTTTTACAACAACTTTCTCATCTTTTGTTGCAAATCTTTTATTATTGGTAATTTTCCCCAATAATCCATAATCTTCTTGTATTTTTTCTTTTTTCTTTTGATTTGTTAACTTTATTCCTGCACTTGCATTTTCTTGCCACATTTCATCAAGTAAAGCTTGTTTTTCTTGTTCAACTTGCTGCTTACGTATAATTAAATGCGTAAGCCCTCTTTCTCCTCGTCCTGCTGCATGAAAAAAATTCTCCATATTTTCACGAATAGTCTTAGATTTATCAAGATTAATCGTTACTTCTTCCCCATGCATATTATATACAGACACTTTTTCTGCTTGTTCTTCTTGTTTAAATTGATATAAATTTGCTTGCAAAATAAGTGCTTGTTCTTTCATATTAACTAAACGAGTTAAACGTTCTTCTTCCTCTGCTAATTTTAATTCAAGTTTTGTAAGACGTTTTATACTTGCTTGTAATTGTTTTATACTTAATGCTTTTGTTTCTTTTTGAATTTTTGCTAAAAGCATATCGCCAATATACGCAAAAGCATCAATAGCATTTTCAAATGCTAATTCATGTACTTGCGTTTGAAAGCCCATTGTTTTTAACAAAGGCTGTGGCATTTTCCAAGGACTAACTAAGAATTTATCTGTTTGTTGAGCAAAATTTAATGGTGTATTTTCAACAGATTGATTTAATTTTAAATTTCTTTGATTAATTGTGTATACAAAAACATCACCACCACCAAACTGTAAATCAGCATATAAAGCTATTTGTTCTTCATTTTCAAGTAAAGACAATGTTTTGCGTAATAAAGGCGTTAATACAGGATAAGAACGCCATATTTCAGGATTTTTTTCTGTTAAAACTATTGCTAATTCTGGAAAATATTGTGAAAAATCTTTATTAAACAAACTAGGAGAAATAGAATAAGAAAGAGCATAAGCTAAATATGCATTTTCATCTTTTTGTACTTCTTGACATGGTGGAAAAACATCTAAAGGACAATCAAATAATAATTCAATTCCATTTCTCAAATCAATAAGAAACCATGCACCATTAACTTCAAAATAAATTTTTCTCTCTATCCAATTTGCAGCAACTCTTTTTATATGCTTTCCACTAAGATATTTTCTTAATCGCATAACAAAAGCAGGTGGTTCTTCTCCACTTGCTACTTTTGTTGTACCTAAAAAAAGAACACTATCTTTTCCACCTTTATATGTAAGATAATATTTTTTATCTTCAAAGGCATACCCTGCTTGTCCTTCCCGTTTTTGTATTTTTCCCAATCCATAAACAGAGAATGTTATAATATCTTCTGCAACTTGATATATTTTCTCAATTCTTGCTCCAATCAAAGCTGGAACTAAATCTTCGCATAAGCGTCTAAATAAATGTGCGTCCATACTCTTTATTTTACCATAATTTATTATTTTATTAAAATAATCTAATAAAAATATATTATTATAACTTGTTTATTATGGTATATTAAAAATTTTTGCAAGAGAAGATACTATATAGTGTATCTATCCAAATTATTTAGAATTACTTTAAGGCATTAGACTTATAAAATAAAAATATTTTCATAAAATCACTGACCTAATACGTTTCACTCTCTGTAAGCGAGGAGCAAAGCGACTTGCTGAAAGAGTGTGAAACAGGGGGCATTGCTCGGGTCTAAGGGGTGAAGCCCCTTATTAAACGCGATACTATGTTATAAGAATGAAGAAAATGTTATATAAACAAGAAAAAAAATAAGTTAGAAACACCCCCTAGTATTCTCTTTTAAATTTGATAACATCTAACTATTTTTATTAATATTTCTAAATATGAAAGAAAATATAATATAAAAAAATGCTCTTTATACAAAGAGCATTTTTATTTTCTAACTACCTTGAATATCTTCGCCTTCTTCTTGACGCGCTTTGCAATCAACACATAGGGTCGTTACTGGACGGGCTTTTAATCGTGCTACGCCAATTTCTTCACCACATTCTTCACAAATCCCATACGTACCACTTTCAATACGTTGTTGTGCTTCATAAATTTTATGTATAAGACGGCGTTCTCTATCACGAATACGTAATGTAAAAGAACGATCTGATTCCACAGAAGCTCTATCAGTAGGATCAGCATAACTGCTTGGACTTTCTGTTAAATCTTCTAATGTTGAATCACCATTTTGCTGTGCGTCAACAAGCATTTGATCCAATAATTTTTTAAAAAACTCTAATTCATCAGGTGTCAAGGATCCTCCTCGTCATGTTTATCACATGCACAAAACGACATCTAAAAGATAGCCCCCACATTTAAACAACTTTTTTTATTTTGTAAAGAATAAATTTAATTTTACATAAACTTTACAATTCTTTTAACTGTAATAAAGCTTTTTCTAGTTCTGAATAATCAAAACATGTTCCTATTTCTAATAAATTTTCATTTCTATAAGACATAAAAGGAATATGTGCAGCATCAGCAGCCATTTTATCCATAGCACTATCCCCAATAAATAAAACTTCATGGGGTTTTACATTCCATCTTTGTAAAACTTTATTTGCACCATCTGGTGATGGTTTTGGTTCACAGTATAACACTGTCATAATAGGGTTAAAAAATGTTCCCATTTCAAGACGGTTTAACATGGCATCAAGTGGACCTGTTCTATTAGTATGTACGCCAAGTAAAAAATATTCCTTAATATTTTGTAGCATATTAACAATACCTTCAGAAGCTTGAATCATTGGTTCAATCTCTTTAGTATAAGAAATTTCACGCACAATGCCATTTAATAATGGTTTTAATGCATCAGGAGTAATAAAATCAAGAGCTTGTGCTGCTGTACTCATTTGACAATATTCTCTTTGTGCTGAATTTAAATCAGGTAAGCCTAACTTTTGACGCACTTTATTATAAAAAAGCATATTTGCTTCAACAGAATCAATTAATACTCCATCACAATCAAAAATAATGCCTTTAGGGGCTCCATTACAACGATCACCAATATACTCAATAAGTTGTGTACTATTTAAATGCATTGTTTTACTTTTTTTCCTTTTTATATTCTATTTCACAAAATTTGTTGTAAATACTACTGTTATACTTGTTTGTTGAATAAACTCTTTAAAGTTTTCTGGAACAAAAGAGAGAAAATCTTGTTTTTCCAATTTTGCCCAATAATATTCTTTTTCTTCAATTTCTTTTAATTGAAATCTTTCTTTAAAATTCATAAAAAATGTTTGAGCCATTTCTTTATCATTAATAAAATATTCTGTATTTTTTTGCGTAAAAGCCAATATAGCATAAAAAACATATTTCCATTGAGGAAGATATTCATTATTTTCAGCTACTAATGTTGCATTTTCATCATCAAGAAGTAAATTTAATTTTTCTTGTTGTGCTTGTATTTTTTGACTTAATTCTTGTAACTCTAAGTATTGTTCCTCTTTATAAAAAGCTAAAATAAGAATTTGTTGTAATATTTCAAGTGGATTATAAGAAGATTGTATATTTTTTTCTCCTGTAAAAGCCATAAGAGCAGTAATTTCTTCTTGTGAAAGAGTTGTTTTAGCTTTTTGTAAACTATATGCATCAAAACTTTGCAAAGCTCCTTTTTTATCTTTTGCAAATTCAATGGCATTTTGTTTAAAATCATATAAACATTGTTTTGCAACAACTGTATC
This sequence comes from Mailhella sp., assembly GCA_020024815.1. GTDB lineage: Bacteria > Desulfobacterota > Desulfovibrionia > Desulfovibrionales > Desulfovibrionaceae > Taurinivorans. The sequence continues at coordinate 20,025 of JAHHTE010000009.1, read as the reverse complement.
CCATGGAAAATCAGGAAAAACAGAAACACTATTCTTTCCTTTTTGTAACGGGTCATAAAAAGGATCAATAACTTGTACGCCTTCCTCTTGAAATTGTGTATGTAAACGTGGTATTGCTACAAAATTATTTAATAAAATATCTTGCATAATTACTCCATTATTTGCGGGGATAAAATTTCAAAAACAGCTTTACTTAAATATTTTCCTTGTAAAATAAAAAAAATGGCTTTTTGTTGAATTTTTTTATGTACTGCTTGCAATGCTGTTATTTGTATTGATTTTGGCATTGCATTCATAAATTCCATATAGCAAGCTGTTTTAGCAACAGTTACCATACTAGCATTTTTTTTCAAAAATTTTTCACCAAAAGCAAAAAATCCTTGCAAAATATCCTCATTACCAAAAAGAGCTGTATTTCTAAGTTGTGAAACACTATGGAGTTTTGTTTCAGCTCTATACCATGGAGGATTTGTTACTACAAAATCAAACAAACGTGGATTTTTTAATACCCCACCATCTTTATTTTGTTGTTGTGGTAATGTATCAATAAAAATTTCTTCAAAAACTTTATTTTGTAATAAAGAAACACTTTCTGATTTTAATATATCCATTTGAAAAACAAAATAATTTCTCTCATGTCCAAATTGTTTAGCATTATATTTTGCAGCACGAAAAAGTTCTTCTTCTTTTTCAATACCAAAAACACGTAAATATGGATAATATTCTGGATATAGTTCAGAAAAAAATTGTAAAACTAAAATACCTATTACACCACAACCACAACCTATATCCATAAGAAGATATGGTCTTTTAATTTGCTTTTTTTGAAACTCTTCTAAAATAGTCATGCAAACATAGCGTGCTGTGCAAACGGCATCAGAACTAAAACGATAACTTCCCTCTGGCTGATAAAAATCCATATTCACCTAAATAATAAAAGTATTGCCAAAGTATACTTAGCAATTTATAGTAATGCAAATTAAAATATAAAATAGAAATAAATAAGGAAGTTCTTATGTTTCGAGCTGACTTACATATACATTCACGTTTTTCTAGAGCTACATCAAAAAACCTTACTATAAGAAATTTAGCTAGCTGGGCATATATTAAAGGTATTCATTTATTAGGTACAGGTGATTGCACACATACCCAATGGCTTAATGAACTAAAAAACTCCCTTACGTATAATGAACATACAGGATTTTATAAATTAAAATCCCCTCTTACAAAAGAAGATATTTATGAACATACAGCAATTAATGTCAATACTATTTCCTTTCAACCAGAATTTATTTTACAAGGTGAAATAAGCTGTATTTATAAAAAATTAGGTGCAACAAGAAAAAATCATAATCTTGTTTTTTTTCCTGATTTTCAAACAACAGAAATATTTAATAGCCAGTTAGCAAAAAAAGGAAATTTAGAATCAGATGGTCGTCCTATTCTTGGATTAGATGCAAAAAATCTCCTTGAAATGGTATTAGAACACAAAAATTCTTATCTTATTCCAGCTCATATCTGGACCCCTTGGTTTTCTCTTTTTGGATCTAAATCAGGTTTTGATAAAATAGAAGATTGCTTTGAAGAGTTAACCACAGAAATTTTTGCATTAGAAACAGGACTTTCTTCTGATCCACCAATGAACAGATTATATTCTGCTTTAGATAATTTTACGCTTATTTCAAATTCCGATGCACATTCTAGTGAAAATCTTGCAAGAGAAGTTAATATTTTTCATAATGCAACAACATATCAAGAATTATTTGAAAGTTTACAAAGAAAAAATACAAATTTTTACGGAACTATTGAATTTTTTCCACAAGAAGGCAAATACCATGCTGATGGTCATAGAGAGTGTAATATATGCTTTACTCCTAACCAAAGTAAAGAACATAACCTTATTTGCCCTGTATGCCATAAACCATTAACTATTGGTGTGCAATTTAGAGTAGAAGAATTAGCTGATAGAAAAGAACCAATAAAAACAAGAGAACAATTTGAATCTCTTATTCCTTTAAAAGAAATTTTGGCACAATTATTAAATGTTGGAATAAAAAGCAAAAAAATTACAGAAAAATATCAAAACCTTATTCAAAATTTAGGTTGTGAATTAGATATACTTCAAACAGTAGACATTGAAAATATAAATAAGATAGATACAAAACTGGGACAAGCTATTTTAAAAATGCGTAAAAATGAAGTTACATGTCAAAGTGGATACGATGGAGAATATGGACATATTTTAATTGCATAAAAATAATTATTTTTTCTATTTTCCTTTGCTACTCTTGACAAAACTAAGACTATACTTTACCGTTCTTTTATGTCAAATTTAGAAGTAAATTATATTTTATCAAACAATCCTCATATAACTCCAGAGTATATAAAAGACACTTTGAGGTATATTACTACACACAGAATTGAGGTTTTCATTGATGTTTTACTACAAGGTAAAACAATAGATCAAGTGCGTGGTTTTTGTGCCGATTATAATAATAAATTTGTCCGTTTTTATATTCATGGGGAAGAAGATTTTACTGTTCCAGAAGGTGCAGAAATTTCTGTTTTTTATTATATTTTTGCAAAAGGTAAACGTATACCTTGTAACTTTATATCCCCAGCAGTAAAAACTTTTCAGCATAAAGGTTTTTCTTTTCTTGATACAATATTTCCTACAACATTAGGACATACACAACGCCGAAATTGTGTACGTACACCTGTAACAAAAAATGAAATTCCTCATCTTAAACTTTGGATTGAAGATAAACTTCTAAGTAAAGAAAAAACTCAATGGGTAGCAATTGATAATTCTCATTTTGAAATTATTGATATTTCTGCTGGTGGTATGCTTTTTATTATTAATGAAGCTAACCCTAACTTTAAATATATTCAAGAAAATACACGAGTTCTAAGTTCAGGAACATTTCCTTTTACCAATAAACCACCTTTAAATTTATCAATGATTGGAATTGTTCGTCGTTTTGCACCAAGTAGCTCCAATGGTTGGTATTCTTTAGGTTTACGTTTTACTCGTTGGGCTTATTTAGAAAATCATAGTTCATGGAATACTATTGAAGATGATAATGGTATCCCCCTTTTAGCTAACTGGGTTTTCCAACTTATGGCAAATAGAAAAAAAGCCCAAGATTAATGCTTTTTTATTTTTCCACTAAGATATAATATGCTAGGTACAATAGTCAATGTAGGAGCTATCCTCTTTGGTTCACTTATTGGTGGAACACTAAAAAAAGCTTTACCAGAGAATATTCAAAAAAACTTGTTTATAGCAATGGGGCTTTCTGCTGTTTTTATTGGAGCAAATGCAGTATTAAAAAACATGCCCCAAAGTCAAGAACCTATTTTATTTATAGTTAGCCTTGCTCTTGGTTCTATTCTTGGAACTTTTGCCAAACTTGAAGAACGCTTTCAAAATATTGTTAATACCTATGGAAAAAGTCAGCTTGCAAAAGGTCTTTCCACTGCAATTTTACTTTTTTGTATTGGAACTCTTTCTATATTAGGACCAATTGAAAGTGCATTACACAATAATCATACATTTCTTTTTACAAATGCCACCCTTGATTTTATAACAGCTATTGTTCTTTCAGCAAGTTATGGTTATGGAATAATGCTATCTGCTCTTATTCTTTTTTTGTGGCAATCTAGTATCTATTTGGGAACAATATATATTTCCCATTTTTTACAAGGAGCTTTACTTGTTGAACTTTCCATTGTTGGTGGAATTTTAATTACTGCATCAGGACTTGGAATTTTAGAAATAAAGGATTGTAAAACATTAAATCTTCTTCCTGCACTTCTCATTCCTATATGTTATTTTTTAATTTTTAAATAATTAGGTAAGTTATGACAGAAAAAAATCTTTTCCTTTTAGAATCTTATGATTACAATTTACCAGAAGAACGTATAGCACAAACACCTGCTTTAAATAGACAAGAATCTCGTCTTCTTTTTCTTGATAAAAAAACAGGTTCATATAAAGATTATCATTTTCAAGATATTATAGAATTAATACCTAATAATGCATTAATTATTGCCAATAATTCAAAAGTAATACCTGCTCGTATTCTTGGTAAACGTGAAACAGGTAGCATTATTGAACTTCTTTTCTTAGAACCAGCTCCCCTTATTGATAAAAAAGCTCAAAAACAAAATACAAGTTACACAGCACAAACAGAAGTTTTATTAAAAGGTTCTAAACGTGTTAAAATTGGTGAAACACTTCTTTTTCCTGAATTTACAGTAACTATTGTTGAAAAACGTGATTTTGGTAAACATTTAGTTACAATTCATTATAAAGATAGTCTTATTCCTATATTAAAAAAACATGGATCATTACCTTTGCCTCCCTATATAAAAAGAGAAAAAGGTATACAAGAAAATGATATAAGCCGTTATCAAACAATATATGCTAAAGAAGAACGCATTGGATCAATAGCTGCCCCAACTGCAGGTTTACATTTTACTAAAAAAATACAAGAAAAACTTCTTGCTAAAGGTTGTCAATGGCAAGAAGTAACCTTGCATGTCGGTTATGGTACATTTAGTCCTGTTCGTACTGATGATATACGCCAACATGATATGCATGCAGAATATGTTGAGATTACAGAACAAACAGCTAAAGCCATTATTGAAGCAAAAAAAAATAATCGCCCAATTATTGCTATTGGTACAACAAGCACAAGAAGTTTAGAAGGCATGGCCCAAACTTTTATGCAAAAAAAACAAGGTCAAGAATGCATTTTTTACTGTAATAATGAAATAGATATACAACAAAACACCATACTTCCAGAACATGGTTGCTTTGGTTATACAAATATTTTTATTTATCCCGGAAAGGAATTTCATGTTATTGATGGCTTAGTAACGAATTTTCACTTGCCAAAATCATCACTTATTATGCTTGTTTCTGCTTTTGCTGGTTATGATACTATCATGCAAGCCTATCACCATGCTGTTGAAAGTGAATATAGATTCTTCTCCTATGGTGATGCAATGTTCATATATTAAAGAAAAAATTTGCTTAATAAGAATAATTCCTACTTGATTTTTCTTTAATTGTATTATATATTTTACCTAGAGTGTAGGCTTTTTTTCTTACAACTCAAAAAATGTAAGCATAAAGGTAACTTATGGCAAAACGTTCTCGTTCTATTTATCTTATTGCCTTCCTTTTATTTGTGGGAGGGCTTGGCTATATGATTTGGTCAGGAGTATCCCAAAACGGTGTGTATTTTTTAAATGTTTCTGAAGCATTAGCTATGGAATCAAATACATTACAATCTGCACGCCTTTTTGGTACTGTTGCAAATGATTCAATTCTTCGTCCTGATGATGGACTTGGAGCAACTTTTACCCTTGAAGATGCTAATAATAAATCTCAAACCATTACAGTAGCATACAAAGGCGTTGTTCCTGATACATTTGATGTTGGCTCTGAAGTTATTATTGAAGGAACATTCCAACAAAATAAATTTATGGCTAAAACATTAATGACAAAATGTCCTTCTAAATATCAAAAAGAAAATCGAGAAAAAAATAATATTAAAAACGGATAACTATGACTTATTTAGCTGATTTATCAATGACTATCTCCCTCATTCTTGCAATGCTGGGAGCTTTTTATGCTATTTTTCAAATTAATAAAAACTCTATTACTAATGTCAATATTCTTGAAAAAGCAAGTTTAGCAATCTCTGCCTGTTTTATTTTTGCTTCTATTGTTCTTTTCTTTGCTTTTTGGAGTTATGATTTTAGTATTAAATATGTTCATGATTATAGTGATTTAAATCTTCCTTTATTTTACCGTATTACTGCTTTTTGGGCAGGTCAAGCAGGCTCACTCTTATTTTGGGCATTAAGCTTGGTTTTATGTGGAGCATATTACCAAACAACCAATTCTTATAAATCATTATCAAAAGAAACTCGTGCTTGGTATTTTCTTTTTTATTTTGCTATTCTTGCCTTTTTAGCACTTTTACTTTCAACATATAATGATCCTTTTGAAGTATTAAATCCTGCTCCTAACAACGGACGAGGATTAAACCCTCTTTTACAAAACCCCGGAATGATTTTCCACCCACCTCTTTTATTACTTGGCTATGGTGGCTTTACTATTCCTGCCTGTTTAGCTTTAGCACAAGCTATGACATATAACCCACAAAACAAAGAAATTGCTTGGCATATTTCTACAAAACCTCTTATTCTTATTGCTTGGCTTTTACTTACTGCTGGTATTGTTCTTGGTGGTTGGTGGGCTTATATGGAACTTGGTTGGGGTGGCTATTGGGCATGGGATCCAGTAGAAAATGCTTCAACTATTCCATGGTTTTTTGGAACAGCGGCTATTCACTTTGGATTTATTGAACAATATAGAAATAAAGCCCATCGTTTCCATGCTCTTTTTATGGCTCTTACCTGTGTTTCTGCCTTTTTTGCAACATGGTTAGTACGTGGTAATGTTGTTGATTCTGTGCACGCATTTGGAAGTGGTGGTGTGGGACCTTTCCTCTTTACTTTTGTTGTAGTAAGCACACTTGTTAGCTTTTTTGCTATTTTAAATATGAAAAATCGTGGTGAAAACTTTAGTGGGCTTGAAACAAAAGAAGGATTTCTTCTCTCTACCGCTGTTGTTCTCATAAGTATTAGTATTATCATTATGTTTGCAACACTTTGGCCTGTTATTAGTAAACTTTGGTCTGAAAATCCTGTTGGTTTACAAGCTGATTTTTATAATAGAGTTATTTTACCATTATTTACTATTATTATTGCTTTACTCACTTGCTGTCCATGGCTTTCTTGGTCTCAAGGAGTAAATAAAGGTAAATATGCTCTTGTTGTATTAGTAAGTTTCCTTGTTGCAATGGGTGTATTTTGGACAATGTTTAATGTAAAAGATCCATTACCACTTATTGCTGCAAGTATTTCTATTGCAGGTATTATTAGTTGGGCATTATATTTTTATTCTGTAAAATACACTATTAATAAACTTTCTCCTGTATTAATTCATATAAGTTTAGCTGTAATGGCATTGGGTGTTGCTTTTTCAGGTCCTTACAAAGTTGAACAAGAAGTGGCTCTTAGTCGAGGACAAGAAATTAAAATTGACACATTTACAGTAAAACTTAAAGAATTGTATGAAGGTAGAGAACGTACTGGACGCTATCGTTTCTTAGAAGCTGAACTTATTATTTCCAAAGATGGAAAAGAAATTGCAACCCTACAACCACAACGTAGAATTTATGAAAACTTTTCACAAAACGCTTATGCTGAAGCAAGTACTATGCCTTCACTTGGAAAAGAATTTTATGCAACATTCTTAGGTGTAGACGAGCAAACACGTGGGGTACTTCGTTTATCTGTTCACCCTCTTGTTAACTGGCTTTGGATTGGTGGTACTATTATGAGCCTTGCTCCATTTATTACCATTTACACAATGCGTCGTAGAAAAGAAAATAAAAAAGAACAATAGCATGAACCAAGAACCTGTTCTCAAATTTGATAAGGTTACAAAAACCTTTGACTTACGTTTATTATATAAAAACGTAACTTTCTCTGTATATAAAAATCAAACCCTTTTAATTACAGGAAAAAATGGAACAGGAAAAACAACATTGCTAAAAATGATTGCTGGACTTATGCCTACAAGCAATGGACTCATTCATGTTAATATTGAAAAAAATAAAATAGGATATTTAGGACATCAAACCTTTATATATCCTCACCTTTCTGCCATAGAAAACCTGCGTTTTTGGACGCAGGCTTTTCGTGGTATTTGTATTTCTGATGATGAAATTTTAGAAATATTAAAAAAAGTACGTCTTGAGAAATTTTCCCACGATCATGCTGGGATTTTTTCACGTGGAATGGCACAGCGTTTAAATATTGCGAGAATTTTATTACAAGATCCGCAACTACTTCTTTTTGATGAACCAAGTACAGGACTTGATAAGGAATCAAAACTTCTTTTTCATAATGTAGTTCAAGAGTTTCAAGGAAAAAATGCTGCTATTTTATGGGTAAGCCATGCTCCTCAAGAAGATAGTTTTTTAGCCAGCCATGAAATACATATTGAAGATAAACAAGTAACGCTAACCTCTTTGCAAGAAAAGACAAATGGAGAGCAAACACATGTTTAATATTGCTCTACTCATTGCTAAAAAAGATTTAACTATTATTTTAGGAAGAAGTGCAGGACTTTGCCAAGCCTTACTTTTAGGGCTTCTTTTAATTTTTCTTTTTAGTCTTTCCCTTGAAACTGGACAAAAACTTTCCCCGCATGCTGCTGCCACAATGTTTTGGCTTGCTTCTGTATTTTGCCAAGTATTGATTTTTCAAATGCTTTACACAAATGAGGAACAAAACAGTGCAAGAGTGGGACTGCAAACACTTCCTTGTCAAATTCAAGCAATTTGGTTAGGAAAATTTTTTGCAGGCTTCGTTTTACTTCTTTTATCGCAACTACTTTTTATCCCTGCACTTTTTATTTTTTTATCACAACATATTGGTTTACATTATGGTTATTCACTTTTAGGCATTTTTCTTACTGATATTGGAATTTGTACTTGTGGAAGTTTACTTGGAGCATTGTGTGTTGGACAATCAGGAAAAGAATCTCTTTTGAGTATTATTATTTTTCCGTTGCTCATTCCTTTACTTCTTTCTGCAATTTCACTAAGTTCAGTAGGACTACTTGATTTTGAAAATTCATTTTATGATATTGCACAAATTCAGCAATGGTTAGGTATTGCCTTTGCTTTTGATATGATGTTTTGTGCTGCAAGTTTAATTCTTTTCCCCTTCCTATATCGTGGAGAATAGGAAATTTTAGGAGAAAAAATGCTACAAAAACTTTTCCTACCTTTAGCTATACTAGCTATTATAAGTGTGGCAATTAGCCAATATCTTATTTTTATTTATGCTCCCCTAGAACAATATTTAGGATATGCACAAAAGATTTTTTATTTTCATCTTCCTGTTGCTTGGTGGAGTTTTGTTAGTTTCTTTTTATCTGCAGTTTTTGGCATACTTTATTTGCTTAAAAAGAAACAACGTTATGATAATATAAGTTATGCTAGTGCTGAGCTTGGTTTTGTACTTGCCACCCTCACCCTTATTACAGGAAGTATATGGGGTCGTCATTCTTGGGGCGTATGGTGGACTTGGGATCCAAAACTTACAACTGCACTTGTTTTATGGTTTATATTTGCTGCATATCTTGTTGTACGTACTATGCCTATGTCACAAGAACAAAAAGGAAATATCAGTGCAGTAATTGCTATTATTGGTTTTTTAGATGTACCACTTATCTTTTTTGCAACAAGATTATGGCGTTCCATTCACCCTGCTGTTTTTAATGCTGAAGGTGGTGGTTTAGAGCCTGAAATGGTACATACCATTATTTTTTGTGTATTATCTTTTGTTTTTATATGGCTTTGGTTTTGGTTATACCGTATTAACCAATTAGAACAAGAAAAACAATTAGAACAAATCCGTACTGAACTTCTTTATAATGAAGAATCAGAAAATAATGATTAGGAAATATTATGAATGCTGTTACTTCTTTAATTATTGCTAATATTGCTATTTGGACTGGTTTTATAGGATATTTTGCTTATTTAACAAAAAAACAACACAATCTTTCACAACGTTTAAATTCTATTGCAAATCAAATAAATAACGACTAATGGAGCTAATATGTCTTTAAAAAAACTTATTTTAGCCTTAACAGGTTTAGGACTTGTAGTTATAGGCTTTACAAATATTAACTATTATATTGAAAAAAATAAACATAATCACCCTGTATCTACTGTTGCAACAAACAACAATGAAGAAAAAATGGCTTTTAATCCAGAAGAAAATACTTCTGCTACACAAAACCAAAATAAAACAGCACCTAGCTTACAACAAAATACAGGTTTACCAAACGAAATACCACCAGCTATGCTTGAAGCCATGAAAAAACAAGGTATTACCATAGAAGACTTACGAAATGGTGGTAATAAAGGTCAAAATAGTTCTATGGGAATGGGTGGAAAAATGGGAATGAATGGCCAACAATTCCCAGAAGAAATGCTTAAAGCTATTGAAGAACAAAATAAACAAAAAGCAAATGCACAACAAAATACCCCAAACATAGTTATTGAAAAAGCAATGCGTCATTTAGATTCTCATGGTGATAAAAATGAAATTGAATCATATAAAAAAGAAATGAAAATTGCTGATACAGATCCAACAAATAGTGATAATATTATTTCTTTAGCACAACGTTTTCTAAAGCATGGTGAAATAAAAGCTGCTGAATTTTATTTACAAAAAGGAATAATTGCTTCTCCAAGCAATCCTGAATTACTTGATGTTTATGGTGAAGCATTAATTAAAAATTTACAATATGAAAAAGCAGCAGAGCAATGGGAACGCTCTTTACACCTTAAACCAAGAGCTGAAACACATTACAACTTAGGAATGCTCTATCGCTATAAACTCTCAAAAGAAGAATTAGCAAAAGAACATTTTAAAAAAGCAATGATCTCAGAAAGTCAAGATAAACACTTATTAGAACATCTTAAAAAAGAATTAAATAAACAAAATTAATATAAACAAATAACAGGATAATAAACTCATGAGAATCCGAAGTATAGCTTTTGTATTAGGATTGTTAGTTGGCTGTTTAGCAATATGTCTTTTACTCCCACTTTCCATATCGCTTTTATATAAAGAATATGAAACAGCAAAGCTTTTCACATACAGTTTATTATCCATATTAACTATTGGACTTGTTACATCATATACAAACAAACCTCCAAAAGGAGAAAAAATTCATCTAACAACTCGTGATGGTGTTGCTATTGTGGGACTTTGTTGGATACTTGCCACTGTGATTTGTGCTATACCTTATGTGCTTATTGCCGATGTAAATTTCGCAAAAGGTATATTTGAAGCAGCATCAGGACTTAGCACCACAGGAGCAAGTATTTTTTCCAATGTTGAAATTTTACCAAAAGGACTTTTATTTTGGCGTAGTCTTACCCAATGGCTTGGAGGTCTTGGTATTATTGTTTTATCCCTTGCTATTCTTCCTTTTTTAGGTGCAGGGGGTATGCAATTATACAAAGCAGAAGTTTCAGGAATTAGTAAAGATAAAGTTGCACCACGTATGATTGATACAGCCCGTTCACTTTGGGGTGTATATATTGCTCTTACAGGTATTTTATGGATTTTATTATATTTTCAAGGCATGAGTTCTTTTGATGCTATTAACCATGCTCTAACCACACTTGCAACAGGTGGTTTTTCAACTAAAAATGCCTCTCTTGCAGCTTTTAGTCCTTTAAATCAATGGACTATTATTGTCTTTATGTATTTAGGTAGTATTAACTTTACCTTACACTTTTTATTTTTGCATAGTGGCGTAAAAAAATATTTTGAAAATGAAGAATTTATTTATTACACTATTTTCTTATTAGCTGGTATTTGCATTATTGCAGGACATCTTTATTTTGATGACACAAAAGCACAAAGTCTTATGGGAGAACCAGCTGTTCCTTATACCATTGAAAGAGCTTTTAGAGATTCTGCTTTCCAACTTATTTCTATTACAACAACAACGGGATTTGTAACTGCTGATTATCTTAATTGGCCTGTATTCACACAAGTACTTATTCTTGTTTATATGATGTGTGGTGGTTGTGGTGGCTCTACGGCTGGTGGGATAAAATTCATGCGTATTCTTATTATCTTCAAACTCATACGCAATGAGCTTAATAGATTAACACACCCACAAGCTGTTGAACGAATAAAAATCAACCATGTTTCTATTGAACCTACTGCCATTCGTGGTGTTACAACCTTTTTTGCCATTTTCTTTATAAGTATTTTTATTGGAACACTTATTCTTACAGCAACAGGTCTTGATATTATTACCTCATTTTCTGCTGTAATAACTTGTTTTGCAAACGCAGGTCCTGGTCTTGGTTTAGTAGGTCCAGCGTATAACTTTTCATTTTTGAGTGAATTTAATCTTTGTGTACTTTCCGCTTATATGATTTTTGGTCGCCTTGAAATCTTTACCTTTTTATTACTTTTTATGCCCAAGTTTTGGCGACTTTAATCTATTGCACCTTCATTCAAAAAAGGATATTATTTTCAAAAATAAGGAGTTTTCCATGAAAAAAATATTACTTTGTTGTAGCTTTCTTTTTTTAACAGCGTGTTTTTCTGGATTTAATTCAGAAGTTGACCAACCACAAACAAGCACAGTAAGTAATGTCTATACAAGTCAATTTCCTGATGTGCCAATTCCTATGCTTATGAAAGCTGACCCTAAAAATACTCTTACAACTATTAACTCTACTGGCGAAAAATTAGGACGTGAAAACTTTACAGGTAGCATGGAAGCAAGCAATCTTGCTGCACACATGGTACAAAACTTATCTGCACAAGGTTGGACACTTATAGGCTCCATGCATGGTGAAAAATCTTTACAACTTTACCATAAAGAAACAAGATATTTAATTGTATTTATTGGCGTTGGTAACTTTAGTACAGCTATGGAAGTTTGGATAGTAAACCATATAGATAACTTCTCAATGCCTGCACAAGGTAATGATGCTTTTAATTTAGGAGATTTACCTCCTGCTGTTAATTCAACACCTATTAATGATAATTTTAATGATTTTGGATCTGATTCTGTTTTTTAAGGAAAAACTATGCAGCATGAAGTCTTACAATTTTCTCATTATGCCAACAAACATATTCATTTAGGTGTATGTGGTTCTATTGCTGCTTATAAAAGCTTAGAACTTATGCGAGCTTTTATAAAAAATTCTATTCACGTAAGTGTAACACTCACTGATGCTGCAAAACAATTTATACAGCCCCTTAGCTTTGAAGCTTTAGGGGCTTCTAAAGTTTATAAAGGGCTTTTTCAAAATGAAATGCCCTTTGATCATTTAGAACCAGGACAATTAGCAGATGCCATGCTTATTGCTCCTGCTAGTGCTAATACCTTAGCTAATTTAGCTCAAGGTCTTAGCCATGAAATGCTTGCTTGCCAAGCCCTTGCTTTTGATGGCCCTATTTTATTAGCTCCTGCTATGAATCCTAAAATGTGGGCAAATCCAGCTACTTCTGCTAATATTGAGACATTACTTGAACGTGGTTTTTTTATGACTGAACCAGAAGATGGGATTATGGCTTGCAAAGACGAAGGACAAGGCAGATTAGCACAACTTGAAAAAATTTATTATGATACATTAGCCTTACTTACAGAACAAGATTTTTATGGAAAAAAAATTCTCATAACCTTAGGGCCTACAATGGAAAAATGGGATGCTGTAAGAGTTTGGACTAATAATTCTACTGGTAGCATGGGAACAGCACTTGCTATTTCTGCTTGGCTTAGAGGAGCAGAAGTATATGTTGTAGCAGGTCCAGTAAAGCAATATATGCCTATTGATCCACATTTTCACCGTTTTGATGTTACAAGTGCAGATGAAATGTATGCAACCTGCCATGATCTATGGCAAAAAATGGATATGGGAATTTTTACAGCTGCTGTTGCTGATTTCAAACCACAAGCTGGTATTGAACAAGAAACAAATTATACAGAAAACTTTGATTCTATTAAATTTAAAAAAGAAAATTATGCTCACGGATTTCATATTCGCTTTACCCCAAATTTTGATATTTTAAAAAGTATTGGTGCAATAAAACAAGCTCATCAAAAAATTATGGGATTTAGTGCTGAATCAGGTGATAGTATTGAAAATCTTTCTCTTGCAATTCATAAAAAATTACAAACAAAAAATGCAGATTTAATTGTTGGTAATTTTCTAAACGAAGCAATGGGAACAAAAACAAATAGAGTTTTAATCACTGATAAAAATGGCAATGAACAAGAATGGAAAACTATGTCCAAAGCTGATTTAGCATGGAATTTACTTTCTTATTTTGAAAGTATTTAATAATAAATAATTTTACCATACTTCCATAAAAAAATAGCAAAGAACAAAAAATGCAAAATCCTTTTTTATTACAAACTTTTAAATCACAAGGATTAAACTATCTTCTTTTTGATAATCCAGAACAAAAAAAAGAACATAGTTCTTTAGCTATTCCTCAAAAACAACATACACAAAATAAAATTCTTAGCCCTGCACAAGAATATAAAAAGGCAAACACAGCAACCGAACTATATCAAAAAGTAACAGCACAAAACTACACACAAATTACAGAACCAATTAAAAAACCTTTAAAAAAATCACTCTTGCCACAAAAACCCAAAGATTACCCAGCTCCCCCACTTTACCAAAATGTATTAGCTTTTAATCAATGGAATAAAACATGGAAAGAAGCCCACGCTCGTTGCAAACTACCTTTTGAACGTCCTAAAAATTTAAGCAAACAAATTATTTGGACGTATGCAGGACTTGAACAAGATTTATTTACAGATTCACCCAATGCAGACAGAAGAAATGTTATTGCAACTATAATTAAAGCATTAGCTCTCCCAAAAGGCACACATTTATTTCTTCCTTACAAGCTTTTTTTACCAAATCAAGACAATGCTAGCATTGCAATGGAAAATGAATATAGTTTCTTTTGGTCAGCCATGGATCTTGTTCGTCCTCGTGTTTTAGTTATTTTTGGTCAAGAAGCATTAGAAGACTTAGAACTTCCTCCTCTTTTGCCAACACAAAAATATACATTATCACCTATCACAATTTATGCCTTAGATAATATTTTATATTATTCACAAAACAATAAAGATACTGAAGTTATGATAAATTTTTTAATTTCAAATCTTAAAATTTATGCCTAATGATTTTTTTCTTGTTTATATAACATTTTCATCTTTATTCTACTATAACATAGTATCACATTTAATAAGGGGCTTCACCCCTTGACCCGAATTAGGGGGAAGCTACAAGAGAATAAATCCCCTTAGCTCTTCCCCCTAATAACCCCAAGCATATCCTCTAACGCAATGCTCAAAAATAGAACTTTGTCCTATTTTTTCGAATTGCGTTACTATCTTATTCTTACGCACTATAAAAATTTTTTGTTCTCGCTTTCCTACTCATTTTTTTATTTGCCGTATGCTTACGCAGACGGCTTTTTTAACATAACTAGCCTTATAAACAAAAAAAAAAAAAAATACTAGAATGTGTTTCTAAATTATCTAGAATTACTTTAACGCATTAGGCTTATAAAATAAAAAATATTTTCATAAAATCACTGTCCTAATAAGTTTCACCCTCTGAAAGCGGGGAGCAACGCGACTTGCTGAAAGAGTGTGAAACTGGGGGGTATTGCTCGGAGGCAGCTCTATCCGTGCTTTAGTCCTTGCGACGCAGGAGGCTACGAATAAAGACAGCAATTAGTAATGCAAAATTAACTTACATAAACCGCTGTCGCTATCCACAAGGCTCATTCTTTGCCAACGGCTACCGCATAAACCCAAATAAAGAGCCTTTACTTATGATTTATGAGAATAAAAGCGACATTCTTTGGAGCGGGCAAAGCTCGCATAAAAGTATGGAGCGTAAGGGGGAAAGCTCGGGTTCTACAAGGGGGAGAGCTAGGGGGATTTATCCCCCTTTGCTTCCCCTTGTAACGGGGTCTTAGGGGAGGTATCCCCCTAAAATGGTTATAAGAATACTATCCTTTTTATTATACTATTCCATAGTATTAGGTGTTATAAGGGGTTTCACCCCTAAAAATAACATAAATAATAAAATATAAATTTGAAACCAGTATAAGGTATATAGACTTATTTTTAAAAATAGCGTAATAGTAAAGAAAATATTATGTAAAATATTTTCTGCATAAAAAGCAGTATTCATTAACCTCAACAAAGGAGTTCATCTTGGACGGTGATTCGCAAAGGTCTATTTGGAGTAAAATTTCCCATATTTTTGGTGGAAAATCAGAAGACAATCTCGAACAAGTTATTATTGAAGCAAGAGAAGATGGAGATGTAGAAGCCGTTGAAAGTAGTATGCTTTTATCCGTTCTTAGTCTTGGAGAAACCCAAGCTCAAGACATTATGACACCAAGAACAGATATTGCTTGTCTTCCACATGGAGCAACAATAAAAGAAGCAGCACAAAGTATTTTAGAACACGGCCATTCTCGTATTCCTGTCTATAAAGAAACACGTGATAATATTATAGGTATTATTTACGCAAAAGATTTACTTACCTATCTTATTGATAATACAAAAAATGTTTCTGATGATCATGTTGAAACCATTATGCGAGATCCTTATTTTATTCCAGAAACAAAAAATTCTGCTGAATTATTACAAGAATTTCGTGCAAGAAAAAATCATATTGCAATAGTTGTTGATGAATATGGTGGAACAAGTGGTCTTATAACCATTGAAGACCTTTTAGAAATTATTGTTGGGGACATTGAAGATGAATATGATGCTCCTCGTGAAGAAGATGTTCAAAAAATAAATGACGATGAATACATTTTTCATGGTCGTACCTATTTAGATGATATAAATGAAATTGGAATTGAAATAGAATCTGAAGAAGTTGATACCATTGGCGGTTATCTTAGTTTACAAGCAGGTCATGTGCCACTTGTAAATGAACGATTTGAAATCGCTGGTTGGGAATTTATTGTAACTGAAGCAGATACAAAACAAATCCATAAAATTTCTGCACAAAGAATTAGTCAAACTGTATTAACAGATGAATAATATTACTCTTTTAGCTGATGTTGGCAATACCACTGTAAAACTTGGTTTTGCCAACAAAAGTAAAATATTTCATAGTATAAGTTTACCTACTAAATCACTTTATACAGTAGATAGCTTAGGTCTATTGCTTTTACAAATACTACAACATTTAAAAATAGAAAAAATTCATGGTGTAGCACTTTGTTCTGTTGTTCCTGAACTTGGAAAAACTTTTTATCGAGCAAGTGAAAAATATTTAGGATTAAGCCCCAAAGTTTTTCCTGAAGATTTTTCCATTCCTTTAGAAAATCATTATCAAAATCCTCAAGAAGTTGGAGCTGATAGACTTATGGGGGCATACGCTGCTCGTATGCTTTTTCCTGAAGTAAAAGCTCTTATTTGTATAGATTATGGCACAGCTACCACTTTTGATTGTGTGGAAGAAAATAATTATTTAGGTGGCTTAATTTGTCCTGGATTATTTTCTGCTCATAATGCTTTGGCAAATGGAACAGCAAAACTTCCTCACATTAGTTTACGTTTTGATAAAGATATACCACTTATAGGAAAAAATACCATTACAAGCATGAATCATGGTTTTGTTTTTGGCTTTGTTGCAATGACTGACGGACTATGTGAGCAATTAGAAAAGCAATTACCAAAACCTCTCACTATTATTGCAACAGGTGGTTATGCAGAAGAACTTGCAAAATTAAGTAAAAAAATAAACCATATACAACAAGATTTAATTTTAGAGGGTTTACGGCTTGCGTCTTACTCTCTTTTAGCTTAGTTTGTGTATTATTTAAACATTAAAGGAGCATTTATGAGCACTATAACCTCTATTTGGGCTAGAGAAATTTTAGATTCTCGTGGTAATCCTACCATTGAAGTTGAAGTAGGTCTTGAATCTGGTATTGTTGGTAGAGCTGCCGTACCTTCTGGTGCGTCCACAGGCTCAAGAGAAGCGCTTGAAATGCGTGATGGTGATAAATCTCGCTACAAAGGTAAAGGTGTTACCCATGCCGTAAACTTTGTAAATGGCGAAATTGCAGAATCTTTACTCGGTATGGACGCTTTACGTCAAGTTCAAATCGATAATACTCTTATTGACCTTGACGGAACTGATAATAAATCTCGTCTTGGTGCAAATGCAATGCTTGGTGTTTCTCTTGCTACTGCTCGTGCTGCTGCTGAATTTTTAGGCTTACCTCTTTACCAATATCTTGGTGGTATCAATGCTAAAGTTATGCCAGCACCTATGATGAATGTTATAAATGGTGGAGCTCATGCATCAAATAACCTTGATATTCAAGAATTTATGATCATGCCTATTGGTGCTGAAACTTTTAAAGATGCTCTTAGAATTGGTGCTGAAGTTTTCCACACCCTTAAAGCTATCTTACAACGTGATGGACATTCTACTGCTGTTGGTGATGAAGGTGGTTTTGCTCCAAACCTTAAAAACCATGATGAAGCTTTCCGTTACCTTATTGAAGCTATTGAAGAAGCTGGCTATAATCCAGGAACAGAAGTTGCTCTTGCTATTGATGCTGCTGCATCTGAATTTTATGAAAATGGCAAATATGTGCTTAAAGGTGAAGGTCTTGAGCTTAGCTCTGAACAAATGGTTGATTGGCTTGCTGATTTTGCAGAACGTTATCCTCTTATCTCCATTGAAGACGGTATGCATGAAGGCGACCGCGAAGGTTGGAAACTTCTTACAAATCGCTTAGGTGATGAAGTACAACTTGTTGGTGATGATGTTTTTGTTACTAACCCTGCTATTTTAGCTGAAGGTATTGAAGACGGTATTGCAAACGCTATTCTTATTAAAGTAAACCAAATTGGTACACTTACAGAAACAATGGATACCATTGAACTTGCAAAATCTTCTGGTTACTCTACTGTTATTTCTCACCGTTCTGGTGAAACAGAAGATAGCTTTATTGCTGACCTTGCAGTTGCAGTTAATGGTGGACAAATTAAAACTGGTTCTCTTTCTCGTTCTGACCGTATTGCAAAATATAACCAACTTCTCCGTATTGAAGAAGATCTTGATGAAAGTGCAATGTATTTTGGACCTATTCTTGCTTCTTATTTTGGACTTAATGAAGACGATTTTGACGACGAAGAATAAAAACTTTTTAGGGCTGTCGTCAAGACAGCCCTTTCTTTTATAGGATATTATGAAAAAATTTCTTTTAATCTTATTTATTAATCTTATTTTTGTTTGTTCTGCCTATGCAAATGATGATCTTCTTCTTAAAGAAGTGGAAAATAACTACAAAAAAATGGATAATTTTAAGGCTGAATTTAAACAAGAACTTTTTCATAGAGAAAGTAATACAACACAAAAACGTACTGGCTTTATTGAATTTATGCCCCCAACATTTATTCACTGGGAAACAAAAGCACCAAACAGAGAATTAATTATTTGTAATAGCAAAGAAGTTTGGAATTATTTACCTGATGAAGAATTAGCATACCGTTATCACACTAAAGTGCTTGATGAATCTCATGCAGTTTTAAGTGTTATCACTGGACAAGCACGAATTAAAGATACGTTTGAAATAGAACCACTTGAAAGCAAAGAAAAAAATATTCAAAAATTTACCCTTTATCCTCTTGAATCCAATCCACAAATGGTTGAAGTAACATTAAGTATTGAAACTAAAACCAAACTGATAAAAAAAGTAAAAGTATTAGACTTTTTTGGAAATCTAAATACTATTGAATTTACTAGTTTTTCAAAAAATACTTCTATTGACAAAAAAGATTTTCAAATAAATTTACCGAAAAATGTTGAAATAGAAGATCACTACAAAAAATAAAAAAAGAGCTATAAGCTCTTTTTTTATTTTAATGCTTGGCTAAATTCTTTCATTATTAATGCAGGCAATTTATAATGGTACCATAAATATACAAGACTATCCTCATCAATTACCTTACTTTCAAAATCTTTTAATAATGCTACTTCTGCTTTTGTTAAATTCTTATTTCCTAATCTAAGTTGTTTTTCTCTAACCATTATGACTAAATCCTCATAAACAGAATAGCAACCATCATCTATAAATTCTTCCAATTTTTCAAAAAAATCTTTAAAATGCTTTATAAAAGGGCTCTATCTTTCATAGCATACGCATTATAAAATAAAATTTGATTAGTAAAAGAACTTAGTGCATCTACTAAAATAGCATTTTCCTCATTTTTTGCTAAACAAATTTTACATTGATTTATTGCTTCAATAAACTTTTTCTTATACATAATCACACCAATAAAAAATATAGATATGTATTTTATTATCAGTTATCAAA
>JAHHTE010000089.1 GCA_020024815.1 Mailhella sp. | reverse complement strand
TAATTATGCCTTAGCAATTACGAGAAAATCAATAGATTTAACATTTGATTTTTTGAGTATTTTGCAAACTTCTTTTAAGGTACTATTTGTTGTGGCAATATCATCAATAAGAAGAATTTTTTCTAAATTTTTATTGTTTGTTTGAAAGGAATTTTTTGTATTTGTTAAACGTTCTTTTTTATCAAGACTACTTTGCGGTATTGTATGTCGAGATTTTTGTAAATAGTGATAGTGTAAATTAAGATTAATTTGAGGAACAAGAGCTTGAAGTTTTGTAGTAAAGAATTTTGCAAGTTCTAAACATTGGTTATATCCTCGTTCTCGTAATCTTTTTTTATGTAATGGCATAGGAACAATATCAAGAGAGTAAAATTCTGAAAAATCATTATGGTATTTTTCATAAAATAAAAGTGCAAGCAATTCACCTAAAAACTTTGTAGTTGCTCTATTATTATGAAATTTTGCTTTTCTAATGAGTTCACGAAGAAGGGAATCGTACTTGCCATAAAAAAGAAAGCTATCCCAAAGAATAATAGTATTTCTGCAAACTCCACATTTTTGATAAATATATTCTGGATCATTTAAAAGTTGTCCACAAGTTTTGCAATATCCTGTTTTTCTTTGCACGAGATAGGTTGCACAAGTTGGGCATAAAAATTGATGGATATGATTGTCAAGTAATGTTGGTTTTGAGGTAGGAGTAAAAGGTTGTAAACAATATAAACAACGTTTTTCTTGGAAAATATTCCAGTTTATTTTCATAAAATAACGAGATTTTAACATTGTTTTAAATATTCAATAATTTGATTTTGTTTATCAATATTATTTTGTAAATCTGTTTTGTGGTCTAAGCCATAAAGATTTAAAGGCGTATGTATTTTTGCACCAATACTAAGCATGGCATATTTCATACTTAGATATGCACCTTCAAAAAGTTTTTCACCTTTTTCTCTTGCTCCAATAAAAATTATTTTTACTTGTGTATGTTGAGCGGGTTTTTCTTCTTGTGGTGTTGAAAACCAAGCTTGCGATCTATCTATAAAAGCTTTTAATGGAGCGGGTACATGATAAAAATATATTGGAATAATAAAAATAACGTGTTGAACTTGAAAAATCTTTTGATAAAGATGATAAACTGTATCTACATGTTTTGTGGTATGTATACATTGTCCTTTATGTGTATCACAATAACCACAGCCAATGCAGTGTTGTAAACTTATTTTGCAAGGATAAAAAATTTCATTTACAGAAAAATGCTGTTGAATAAGATTAGCACAAAAAGAGGAATTACCATTTTCGCGACAACTACAAGAAAAAATGCTATATGTTGGAGATATAACCATAAATAATAATGTATAGTATAATAAAAGAGGGAGAAACTAATCGTTTTCCCTCATAAAAATAAGAAAGTAAAAAAATTATGCACGAACAAAGGCATTCATTTTCTTTTCATCACCAATATTGGTTTCTGGACCATGACCACAATAAACAACAGTTTGGTCAGGTAAAGAATAGAGTTTTTCACGAATACTTTTTGCAAGTAAATCAAAATCACCCATAGGTAAATCAGAGCGACCAATGCTGCGATAAAAAAGAACATCACCAGTAAAAACTATGTTTTCATCTTGAATATAATACGCTAAAGAACCAGGACTATGACCTGGAACATGGCGAATATCAACATTTATAGAGCCAAAAGTATGTATTCCTTCTTTTATGGCAGTAGGGGAAAATTTATCAACTTTTGGTAAGCCATAGCGTTCAGCAGCTCCCATAAGTGTAGGAGCAATATCTATATCTTCTTGACCTGCATTGATAGGAATTTGCACAAAACTTTCAAGTTCAGCACAGCCATAAACATGGTCAAAGTGTAAATGTGTAAGTAAAATTCCTTGAATGTTGAGTTTTTTATTCTTAATTTCCGTAAGAACATCAACCATGTGTCCACTTGGGTCAATAATTAGAGCATCTTTATCATTATAATAAAGGTGGCAATTTGTTTCTAATGGACCTAAGGAAAAGGTTAATACAGGCATAAAAAATCCTCCTTGCGATAGGAAAAAGTTAACAAAAAAATTTTCATCTGTATAGAGTTAACCATAGAAAAAGACAATATTTTCTATTAAGTGTCAAAAATTGTTATATTGACAATTTAGAAAAAGCTGTGTAGTTATGGAAACATAATGAACAGTGATTATTTAATATATTACTTTTCATTTTGATTTTTGTGAGCAGTATTTGGAGGCTCGTATGGTTCAGGCTAATGAAAATGAAAATCGTATGGAAGAAGTAAGTTTAAAACTTGATAATGGTGGAGAGATGAATTTTAAAGGTCGTCTTTTTTCCGAATCTTCTTGGTACGATGAAGATGAGGCTTCTCTTACTTCACAAAAATTATATGTAACAGATACGCATGAACAAGTTTATTCCGTTGTTTCTGGTGCAGGTAAATCTCGTGAACGTCGTGCATATAAAATTAATATGCATGGTGATTCTTGTACTGTAAATAATGGAAGTACAGAAATGACTTTGCCTTTTGATATGCTTATGCTTGCAGTGCGTTCTTTGTGTCGTTTAGATGATGATGCAACCCCAAGTCTTGAAACTGTTGAAGAAACATTACGTGCTGCAAATTGCTAATGAGTCTTATTAATCATTAACCAATATATTTTTATTTAAATGGCTCGTAAGAGCCATTTTTTTTAATTTTGAGGAAATTTATGCATAAAGATTTTACGTTACTTAGAGAAGAGCAACTATCTGAAGTTGGTGGTATTGCAAAGCTTTGGCAACATAATAAAACAAAAGCTGAAATTATTAGTATTATTAATGATGATGAAAACAAAAGTTTTGGAGTAGCATTTCGTACTCCTCCTAAAAATTCTACTGGTGTTGCCCATATTTTGGAACACTCTGTGCTTTGTGGATCAGAAAAATATCCAGTAAAAGAGCCATTTGTAGAACTTTTAAAAAGTTCCTTACAAACATTTTTAAATGCATTAACATTTCCAGATAAAACTTGTTATCCAGTAGCAAGTACCAATTTACAAGATTTTTATAATCTTATGGACGTTTATCTTGATGCTGTTTTTTATCCTCGTATAGATGAAAATGTTTTGCGTCAAGAGGGTTGGCATATTCATGCAGAAGATATGGATACGTCAAAATGGCATTTTAAAGGTGTTGTTTTTAATGAAATGAAAGGAGTATATTCTTCTCCTGATTCTGTGCTTGCAGAAGAAAGCCAACACGCTGTTTTTCCTGATACTTTATATAGTTTAGATTCTGGTGGTAATCCTGCTGATATTATTAATTTATCTTATGAAGAATTTAAAGATTTTCATACACGTTATTATCACCCATCAAATGCACGTTTCTTTTTTTGGGGTGATGATCCAGAAGAAGGACGTCTTGAGAAGTTAGCAGATTTATTAGAAAAATTTGATGAGTTAAAGCCTGATTCTGCTGTTCCATTGCAAAAACATTTATCTTATGAACGTAAGATAGAAAGTTATTATGCAGTAGAAGAAAGTGATGATAATCCTAAAAATGCTCATGTTACTGTGAACTGGCTTTTATGCGAAGGTAAAGAAGCAGAAGAAATTATGGTGCTTGAAATGCTTGAGCATATTCTTACAGCACTTCCGGGTTCACCACTTCGTAAAGCATTAATGGATTCTGGTTATGGTGAAGATGTTACAGGTTGTGGACTTGAAACAGACTTACGTCAAGCATATTATTCTATTGGTTTGCGTTCTGTACTTCCAACAGATGCTGATAAAATCGAAATGCTTATTATGGAAACATTAGTAGATTTAGCAGAACAAGGCATAGGACAAAATGTTATAGATAGTGCAATTTCTGCAACAGAATTCATTTTGCGTGAAAATAATACAGGACAATTCCCACGTGGTTTATCTGCAATGTTCCAAAGCCTTAGCACTTGGCTTTATGGTGAAGATCCATTTGTACCTCTTGCATGGGAAAAACCTCTTGCGTCTATTAAAAATCGCTTAGCAAGTGGGGAAAAAGTTTTTGAAAATGCTATTAAAAAATGGTTTTTAGATAATACACATCGTTCTTTGGTTGTGCTTTTGCCTAATGCAAAGTTAGCAGAACAAAGACAAGCAGAAGAACAAGCTCGTCTTGATACTATGCTTGCAAGTTTAGATGAAAATGCAAAAAAAGATATTTTAACAGTATCTAATGCCTTAGTAGAGGCACAAGGAAGAGAAGATAGTGCAGAAGCTCTTGCAACAATTCCAACATTAAGTCTTGATGATATTCCAAAACATGGAAAAGAAAATCCTCTTAATGTAAAGCGTAATGATAGCATTACAGTATTACACCATGAAATAGATACAACAGGCATTTTATATGTTCGTATGCTTTTGCCTCTTGATCATGTAAAACAAGAAGATTTGCCTCTTTTATCATTATATTGTCGTTCATTAACAGAAATGGGAACGAAAAATTATGATTTTGTGGAATTAGGACTTGAAATTTCAGCTCAAACAGGTGGCTTAGATACAGGCGTTGCAGTGCATAGTATGGTTGATAGCGATGAACCTTTTATGCATTTACGTGTTTTTGCAAAAGTTGTAGAAGATAAAATAGATAAGCTTTATGCGTTATTAGAAGAAATTTTATTTAATGTTAATTTTGCAAATAAAGAACGTTTTATGCAAATGGTCTTTGAAGATAAAGCTCGTTTTGAGCAAAGTATGATACCAGCAGGGCATAGTCTTTTAGCTTCTTATTTATCAGGAATGTTTTCAAAATCAGGTTATTTAAATGAGCAAATGAGTGGTTTGCCTTATTGGAATAATATCCGTGAGTTAGCAGAAAATGTACAAGATAAATTTTCAGATATTTCTAATCGTTTTGCAAGCTTACATGGAACAGTATTAAGTAAAAATGGCGCTGTGCTTAGTTTAACTGGGGACGCTAATTTACTTGAAAAAGGTAATAAGTTTGCACAATTATTGGATAGTTTACCTGATACAAATAATGTAAAAACAGAAATAGATTATGCATTTAATCGTAATGCAACAGGTCTTATTGTTCCAGCACAAGTGAATTATGTAGGACTTGGTACTAATTTGAAAAGTACAGGCTATGCATTTCATGGATCAGCCCATGTTATAACTCGCTTTTTGCGTATGGGATATTTATGGGATAGAGTGCGTGTACAAGGTGGAGCATACGGAGCTTTTGTGCGATATACAAGAAGTACAGGTGTGCTTGCTTTTGTTTCTTATCGTGATCCAAATGTAGAACGTAGCCTTGAAATTTATAAACAAACAGCAGAATATCTTGGTAATTTGCATTTAACAAAAGAAGAATTAACAAAAGCTATTGTTGGTGCAATGGGTGATGTGGATAGTTATTTATTACCATCAGCAAAAGGTAATGCAGCTCTTTGGGAATATATGACAGGCTATACAAAAGAAATGCGTGCAAAAGTTCGTGAAGAAGTATTAAGTACAAGTCTTGATGATTTCCATAATTTTGCACCATTTTTACAAAAAGCTCTTGATAATGGTGTTGCGTCTGCACTTGGAGGATCTCAAGTGCAAGATTATGGCTCAAGTGCAAATTGGAATATTATTAAAATGTTATAATAAAGGGGCTTATGCCCCTTTTTTTCTAGGTGAGAATATGAGAGAACTTTGTGAAGAAAAAGCTCAAAAAGCGTATGTAGTTCAAGGGAATATAGCGTTTGCCAGTGGTTGTGTGCGTGGTGGTATTGATGTGGTGGAAGGGTATCCGGGTACACCAAGTACAGAGGTAATAGATAAAGGGCTTTCAAAAGTTCAAGATAAAATAAAAGTTGGTTGGGCAGTAAATGAAGCTGTTGCGGCAAGCATGGCAATAGGTGCAAGTTTTGCAGGTAAAGACGCCGTAGCTACTATGAAAATTCCGGGACTTTTCCAAGCAGGGGATATTTTTACATCTATTTCAAGTTTTAGTGCAGAACGTGGAGCAATGATTTTTTATATTGCTAGTGATTTTGTTCCAAATTCAACACAACATTTAGTTGACCCAAGATATTTATATAAAAGTTGTTTTGTGCCAGTTTTTGAACCTAGAAATCACCAAGAAATGCATGAAGCAGCAAAAATTTGTGCTGAAATTTCAAGAAAATATAAAACATCTGTTGTTGTCCATGCTAGTGGTTTGCTTTGCCATAGTGAGGGATTAATCCATTTAATGGAACAAGAAAAACGTGAACAAGCACCAGTAGCAGATTTAAAAAAATTAAACTGTTTACCCAATATTGCTCGTCAATCATTTGAAAATATTATGGCAGAGCGTGTACCAAGTTTACAAAAAATGGTGGAAGAAAGTCCTTTAAATTATGAATTAAAAGGAACAGGAAAAAAAGGCGTTATTACATACGGTTCTGGAGCAATGTATGTAGCAGAATATAAAGCACAAGTAGATGATTCTCTTGATGTTTTATCCTTAGCTTTTACAAATCCACTCCCCATAGAAAAAATAAAAGCTTTTGCTAAAAGAATTTTAGATAATGGCGGAGAGCTTTTTGTTTTGGAAGATGGGTATAGATTTTTAGAAGAAAACTGTCTTATGCTTGGTATTCCGGTAAAAGGAAAAGCTGTAAATAGCACTATTACTGAATGGAATTTTGGATTAGTGCAAGAATTTTTAGAAGGTAAAAAACAAGAAAAGAACTGTCCAAAAATTCCAGCTATGCCACGTCCACCTATGATTTGTGCTGGCTGTCCATATCGCTTAATTGGAATGCTATTAAGTAGAATGAAACGCCAAGAAAAAATAGAAGCAATTTTTGGGGATATTGGGTGTAATACTTTATTATATTTCATGGGAGCATTGGATACAGGGCTTGCAATGGGTGCAAGTGAAAGTATGCGAGCAGGTTTTGTTAATGCATTACCAGAAAAAAAAGCAAAAGTTATAAGTCTTATTGGTGATGGTACAGAATGTCATACAGGACTTGACGGCACAAGAAATACGCTTTTTAGAAATATTGGTGGATTAAAAATTGTTTTAGATAATGAATGGATAGCCATGACAGGTGGGCAACCAAGTCCCAATTCACCCATAAATTTAGCAGGAACTCCTTCTCAATTTGATTTAGTAAAAACTTTAGAAAGCGAGGGAGCAGAAGTTCTTATTGCCAATGCTTATAATTATAAAGAATTGCAAGAGCAATTAAAAGCAGGGTTAGCAAAAACAGAAACAAGCGATAAACTTGTGGTATTAGTTATAAAAGGGACTTGTATACGAAAAGTAGGGGAAAGAAAGCCACGTCCAGAGCTTGACCCTACTAAGTGTATTTCTTGTGGTTCTTGTCTTATTTGTCCGGGAATAGCTTTTGATACCAAGAAAAAACCAACTTGGAATAATTTATGTACTTCTTGTGCAAGTGGTTCAGCTGCCTGTATGTCCATGTGTCCAAAAGGAGCAATAAGCCAACCCACAAAGGAAATAAAAGCACAACAAAAAGAACAAAATAAACAAATTACAGCACCAAAAGAAATTATTTGTCAAAAATTAGAAAATAAACCAAAACGATTAAGTCTTGCTATTCGTGGTATTGGAGGGCAAGGTAATTTATTTTTTGGAAAAGCATTAGCACAAGTTGCTTTTTTAGCTGGTTATGGCAATGAAAATATTTTAAAAGGGGAAACGCATGGAATGGCACAAATGGGTGGTTCTGTGATTAGTACCTTTAGTTGTGGAAATGTGCATTGTCCAGAATTAGCACCAAAAAGTGTTGATTGTTTAATTGTTATGGAAAAAAGTGAAGTGTTGCGTCCTCATTTTCTTTCCATGTTACGAGATAACGGCACAGTAATAATGGCAGAAACAAAAATTTTACCACAAGGTCAAGCAATGGAAAATTATCCAAGTGATAAAGTTATTGATGAGGTTTTACATGGGAAAAATGTTGTTTCTGTTGATGTGTTAAAATTGGCATTAAGTCTAGGTGATAAACAAGGCAAATGTGCAAATGTTGTTATGCTTGGTGTTCTAAGTATGTTAGAACCATTTAATCAAATTCCAGAAGAAATTTGGCTTAAAGCATTACAAGGATTAAGCCCTAAAGCTGAATTATGGGAATTAAATTATCAAGCTTTTATGCTAGGTAAAAGTATTAATAACTAGTTTTTTGTTTTTTTTCTTTGTTTTTTCTTGAGAGGGGAACTTTTTCAAAAGTTTCCCTCTCAAACTCTCCTCTCAAAACTTTTTAATCCAAAATCTCTTTTGCGTGCAA
>JAHHTE010000088.1 GCA_020024815.1 Mailhella sp. | reverse complement strand
CTCCAATTGAAGTTTTTCTACAAGAGGTGTCGCACTTCGATTGACAATTCAGCATATATTATTATATTTTGATTAAAGGGATTAATAAAAAAAGCCATATCATTTATTGATACGGCTTTTTTGTTTTAAAAAGTTTTGAGAGGAGAGTTTGAGAGGGGAACTTTTTCAAAAGTTCCTCTCTCAAGAAAAATATAAAAACTCCTCTATTAATGATGATGACCACCACATTCATGTGCGTGTTCATGTTTGTTGCAAACAGAACCAGTTGATTTTAATTCATTTCTAAGAAAAGCTTCAACAGCATCTTTTGCAAGACCAGTAGCACCTGTGATAACTTCTACACCACGTTCATTGAAAATATCAACAGCACCGCCACCCATGCCACCTGAAATTATAACATTTGTACCATTGTCAGCAAGGAAATTAGGTAAAAAACCTGGACGGTGTCCTGGATTTGCAACAGCTTTTTCGCTTATGATTTTTCCATTATCAGTTTCAAAGAAAATAAATTGTTCGCAATGTCCAAAGTGTCCAGCAACTTCATTTCCCATAGCTGCAACTGTAATAATCATGATAAAACTCCTTTTTCTTGTTTATTAACAAGTATTTTTATAAAATTGTTATTTGTTGTATTTTTTGTAATACATTTTGATAAATGGTAAATAATGCATTTTTTGCAGGACATTCTATTTCAGCAATAGATTTACCTTGATTTAATGCTATACTAACTTTTGGGTCGTAAGGTATTTTTCCTACAAATGGAATAGCGTTATCTTGGCAAAATTCTTCAATTTTTTGTGTATATATACTATTATTTGTGTATTTATTTATACAAATAGCCATTGGGGTTTGGAAAGTCTGTGCTGTTTTTACTAATCTACTCAAGTCGCTAAGACCAGAACTTGATGCTTCAGCTACAATAAGTAAAAAGTCCACACCATTTATAGAAGCAATGACAGGGCAACCAATGCCGGGTGAACCATCAATAATTGCAAGTTCACAAGAAGGGGCATTTTTAAAAAGTGTTTTTTTCACTGCTGTTACTAATTTACCTGAATTACCTCTGCCCATTTTTAGTTTTGCAGTGGAAAAAATTTGTTCAGATTGATATAAATATTGTTCTCCTGAAATATCATTTTCTAAATGAATAGCATGTGTTGGACAAATATATTCACAAACACCACAGCCCTCACAACTAATTGGATTAATATAAACTTTTTCTTTGTCAATTTGTATAGCATCAAAACGACAGTGTTCTATACATTTATGACAATTGATACATTCTTGTTGATTTAGTTGTGCTTTTTTTGAGCCAATGAAATCTGTTTTTTGTGGGGTAGTTTGTTGATTTGCAATAAGATGAAGATTAGGTGCATCAACATCACAATCAGCAAAGGCTTTTGCTTTTGAAAAATGAATGAAAGCAGCAGCAGTGGTTGTTTTACCTGTTCCACCTTTACCACTTAAAATGAGTAATTTTTTCATAGTGATTTTCCTATCTTATGCAAAATATCTTGAAAAATTTCTTTTAATTCTTCATTATTATCACTAATAATTGATCCATTAGCTATGCTTTCAGCTAATTCTTTTTGAAAAGGAATTTTTGCAAAAATGGGAATATTATTTTCTTTGCAAAAATCATCTAATAATGAAAATGGCTTTTCTTCTTTGTTAATAATAACAGCACATTTTTTATTAACAATTTGTACCAATTCATATACCATTTTAAAATTATGAAAGCCGAAAATAGTAGGTTCTACAACTAAAAGGCAAAAATCAGCATTACTAATACTTTCCATTACAGGACAGGCACTTCCCGGAGGACAATCTATAATTGTGAGAGAAGTATGATTTTCTTGTAATAGATTATGAATAATAGGTATTCCACTTGCTTCATTGGGATTTAAAATACCTGTAATTACATTTATAGTATTATGTTTTCCTTTTTCAATAACACCTATTGGACGTTTTATTTCTGAAATAGCTTTTTCTGGGCAAACAAGTTGACAGCCTCCACAAGAATGACAAACTTCTGTAAATAACATAGGTTTTTCTTTTACATAAGCTAAGGCATTAAAATGACAGAAATCAACACATTTTCTGCAACCTGTGCATTTTGTGGCATCAAATGTTGGGATAAAGGTATAAACTTCCTTTTGGGTGATTTGCTCTGGCTTGAAAAATAAATGTCCATTTGGTTCTTCAACATCGCAATCAATATAGGTTGCATTACCTGCTGTGTTTGCAAGGTTTACAGCAAGCATTGTTTTACCTGCACCACCTTTACCACTTAGTATTGCTATTCTCATTTTACACCATGATACCCAGCATGAAAGTGGGTGAGTTTTGAAAGTTCATTTTTTTGTAATGCGTTAATATTTTCTTGGTATGTTTTTCCTTCTGCTTTGTAGATTTTGATATTTGTTGCTTTGAGAACTTCAGCTGCATTTTGACCACATCTAAAAGTGATTAATATATCAGCTTGTTGATCAACAACAAATTGAGCAGCTTTAGGACCAGCTCCACCTTCTGCTTCTGATGCTGGATTTTCTAAAACTGTTTCTTTTCCATCTTCATAAAGAAGAAAATAAGGAGAACGTCCAAAGGTTATACATACATCTTGTTTATTATCATCTAATGGGAGTAAAATTTTCATGATAAATCCTTATAAAAATTAATTACATGTGTTATTTTGCGAGCAGGGACATTTTTTACAACAATGGTGTTTCATTCCATTGCATAATTCATAGTCTCCACCTGTAATTTTAAGAGGTAATCCTTCCACTAATGCAGTTGCAAGTTTTTTGCGTGCATTAGTATAAATTTGTTGCACTGTTGTTCTTGCAATTTGCATATATTCACCACATTGTTCTTGAGAAAAGTTTTCTTTATCAATTAGACGAATTGTTTCATATTCATCAACAGTAAGAATAATTGGTAATTGGTGTTTTTCACAATTTATAGGCATAAAACCTTCATTTTGTGGTAATTGACATACTTTTCTACATTTTCTGGGTCTTGGCAAAATATCCTCCATAGTTTTTGACTTATGTCATTTATGTTTTTTAAGTAAGATTATTTATGACATATGTCAATAATAAAAATAAAATTTTTTATTCTTTACGAGATAGAATAACTAGGATAAGACAAATAACTAAAGGAATTTATGTATGTTACAGAAAAATAAATTATTACCTAGTCGTCCTTCTTTATTAGATACAATCGCACATAGTGCAATACAAAGAGCAATAGTATCTGTTTTGAATGTATCAGCTCAAAATGATGATAATTATTATTGTATTGATGCAACAGCAGGGAATGGACATGATACTTGTGCATTAGCGAAATTTTGTAATGATTTTGAAAAAATGCATATTGTAGCTTGCGATATTCAAGAACAAGCTCTTATGCAAACAAGAATGCGATTAAAAGATAATGATTTAAATGCAGAATTGATTTTGTGTGGCCATGAAAATATTATAGATTATTTACCAAAAAATTCTAATCTTATAGGAGTAATGTTTAATTTAGGTTATTTACCTGGTAAGGATAGAAAGCAAGATTTTATTATTACTCAAAAAGAAACTACTGTTCAAGCTCTAAAAAATATGCATGAAATACTTATTCCACAAGGTTGTATTAGTATACATTGTTATACAGGGCATACAGGGGGATATGAGGAATATCAAGCTGTTCTTGAGTTTGTATCATCATTAAACCCTCGTGAATGGCGAGTATTAAAAACAATGGATATTAATAGAGAGCATAATTTAGAATTTCTTTTTTTACTTGAAAAATTGCAACAAAAAAAGTCTTATTAAAAATAGTGAATAAAAATTTTTCAATACTATTACATAGTAACTATTTTATTTTTTTGGGGAAATGATTTTCCCCAAGCCCCCTCAATCAAGTATATTTATAAAAATAGTGAATAAAGAACAATAATTATAAATTGTTGAGAATAATATTTTATGTTGTTTATTATAATGTAAAAAAAGCTCTGTTGCATGCAACAGAGCTTTTTGATTAAAAAGTTTAGAGGGGAGAGTTTGAGAGGGGAACTTTTTCAAAAGTTCTCCTCTCAAAAAATAATTCAAAAATATTAATATTTTTTTATAATACGTAATTCTTGTAATAACGGAATATATTCCATAAATTTTTCTGCTTCTTCTAAGAGTGATACAAGATTATGCTTTTTACCTTTATGAAATAGTTCAATATTATTTTTTGATAAGAAATCAAGTGTATATTTAGCTAAATATGCACTATTGGCTTTTTCTTGAAATTCATTATATGCTTTTATAAAAATTTGATGTAAACTTTTTATAGATATGCCACTACCAGTAAAAGGACTTACTAAAATTTGTGTATCAGCTTCTTTAAAAGTTTGTTCTAAAAGATAATTATTAAGTTTTTCTGTTTTACTAATAAGTTCTTGTTGTGGGTATTGCGTTATGGATAAAATTTCTTGTGCATTAAGACAAAGTAAAACATTAATAATATGTTCAATAGAAATATTTTGATTTTTTAATTTTATTTCTAGTTCACCAATACTATGAAATTTATTATCGCCTAGAATTGCATAAAAAGGTTTATAAATTTCTGTTAAATCAAATTCTCCTTGTAATGAGCTAATAGTATGAGGAACTTTTGATAATGGACAAGTTAAAATACAAGTAAGTTTTCGTAAAGCAGTATATTTCTCATCATTAGATAATTTTTGAGGATTTTTGATCCAAATGTCTTTTCTAAATTTTTTATTTAAAATAAAATCTCTTACTGTTTCTAGAAAAATAGGTGATGATATTTCAGAAAGAAACATATTTTGTTCTTTTGTAAAATTAATAAAATCAAGATGTTCCCATGTGTGGGCAGAACAAGCAAAATGTAGTTCTGTATTTTGTAAACTTTTTGCCATTTCAGAAAAATACATGGATTTCCAATTTTCATGAAAATATTCATGAGCTAAATATTTAGGATTATCAATTTGTTGTAATTGTTTTAATGTTTGAAGGAGTTTTGTATTTTCTTTTGTAAAAATGGGAGCATGATGTAGTACTTTTTCTGTAAATAAAAGAGAATGTTTAATTCTTTTATCAAAAGTATTTTTTGATGTATCATGGTATTTTTCATGGTTAACAAATAGTTCTCGTAAAGGAGCAACGGTATTTTGACCAGGCAAGCTATTATAGCTTATATAAACCATTCCATTAGGAGAAAGTTTTTCTTTTATAAATTGAGTAATAATAGTTCTATTTTCATCAGAAATCCAACTCCAAACACCATGTAAGCCAATAAAATCAAATTGAGGTAAATCTGTTCTATTGAGAAATTGTTCAAAGGAATCATCATAAAGTTTTGCATTATTTTGTGTAATATTTACAATTTTATTGGTATTTTCAACTTGTGAACTAATAAAATCATTTCCAAACCATTGTGTTTTAGATGTTGTTGCGTGTATATTAATTGATAAACCTTGTCCAAAACCTAATTCACAAGCTGTGTTAATGGGATAGCATTTGTAACCTTTTGTTAATAAAAGAAATTGTAAAAAATTAGGGTTTAATTCTCTAAAATAGCTATATGCATAGTCGGTATCTGTTAAATATCCTGATTCCCAATTAAAACTCATTATTAATTCCTTTTAGTTATGATGAGTTTTTATACTGTGAAAGTTGCATATAATCAATATGTTATTTTTTACATATTTTAGAATTGTATATTATGGTTATATTTATTGAAATAAGTAAGATGTATTTTTAAGAGGAGCATTTTTGAAAAAGTTTCCCTCTTACATTTTCTTTTCAAAATTTTTTAATCTAAAAATTTTCTTACATACAAAAAAATTTTAGAATGAAAAATTATGAAAAAAGAAAATAAGATCAATGAATGGATATAAAAAAAGGCTTACATATTGTAAGCCCTTTTTGTTTTTTTATAGTAAATTAGTCTTTATGAACAAGTTTATCAGATACGCTTTGAAGTTCTTCTAATTCTTGATTGAGCATTTCAGCAGATTGATCTGCTTGAATCATTGCTTGTACAAGGTCTTCGCTAATATGAGAAACATCTTCAATAGCTGCATTAATTTCTGATGAAGATGCTGATTGTTCTTCTGATGCTGTTGCAATAGCACGTACCATATCAGCACTTTCAATGGAAAGTGAAAGAATAGATGCTAAATGTTCACCAGAAGTATGTGCAAGTTCTGTTACATTTGCAATACTATTAACAGCTTCATCAACATTTCTCATATTTTTTAGTGTATCACGTTGAATTGTACCCATTGTGCTATCAACTTCGGTTGTTGCAGTCATGGTTTTTTCTGCTAATTTTCTAACTTCATCAGCAACAACAGCAAAACCTCTACCAGCATCACCAGCTCTTGCTGCTTCAATAGCAGCATTAAGGGCAAGGAGGTTTGTTTGGTCTGCAATATCAGAAATTACAGTCATAACTTTAGTAATATTTTGTGCTTCATTATGAAGGTGTTCCATATCTTCTCTTAATTGTAATGATTTTTCTTGTACATCATTAATTGCTGTTACAACTTCATTTACAATTTTTTCACCAATACTTGCTTTATCACGCATTGTAGTTGAATGAATAGCTGCATTTGTAGCGTTTTTAGCAATATCAAGAACAGCTTCATTCATTTGTTCCATTGCATTTTTAGTTTCATTCATACGGGAAGATGTTTGGTGAGCAGAATCTTCTGCTGTGCGGATAAGTTGGATAACAGTATCACCAGCTGTATTTGCTGTTCCAATAAGGCGAGTTGTTTCTGTTGCTGCGTGTTGGATACGAGCTGTTGTTTCTTCCATTTGTTCTTTTTGACGAGTAATTTCTGTAAAATCTTGCCAAATAAGGAGAGCATTATTTACTTTATGTTGATCATTATAAGTAGGCGTTACAATAAGCTTACCTTGATATGTAGTTTGAGGAGATATAGTAATAGATCTATTGGTTTCAATGCGTTCTCCTGATTGCATACATTTTATTGCAATATCACGGCTATTTTCAATTCCTTTTATTGTGCTATTAACATCTTGATTTATTAAGCTTTGTGGAGTTCCTGATAAATGAAGAAGATCAAGCATATTTTTATTAATAAACTCAACTTTATTTTCTCTATTTGCAACCATAACAGGAATAGGGAGTGCTGTAAGAACTCCTTCTGAAAAAGCAAGTTGAGCTACAAGTTTATCAAGCATTGTATCTAAAGCACGAGATAAGTCTCCAATTTCATTTGCTTTAGTATTTTGTAAACGTGAAGTATGATCTCCTTGAACAACCTTTAATGCAAAATGTGATGCATTAGAAAGTGGAACACATATTCCACGACGAATATATAAGAAGAAAATAACAAAGTTAATAGCAAGAACAATAAGTAATATTGTTAATAATAGAATATCGCTATAAACTTTTTCACGACTTAAATTTACTTCTGTTTCTGTTCTATTTTGAATTGTTTTGAAAAACTCAAAAATAGGACTCATAATTTTTTTTACTTCTGTTTCATAGGTTGAACCAAAAACAAGAGAAAAAGCATATTCTTTATTTTTAGCAATTTCTTCATCAGAAAGTTTTTTAGTTATATTTTTATCAATAGCATTCATTGCTTGCGTTTCAATACCAATAAGAGTATTTGAAAGGTCATTAGATCGTTTTACTAAAGCAAATTCTTCATCAGTAAAATTATTTTCACGCATTAAATCACTAAGAGCAATAGTACGGCCTGGATCAATACGTTTTTCATTAGAGCGAGGAATAGATCCTGCTCTTTCTGCTACTATTTTATTATATGCATCTTTATAAATTACATTATTAGTAACAGCATATAAGCGGATATTATTTGTTAATTTTTGAGATGAATCCATTAATTCATTTGCAAGTTCTAAAGCAATTTCTTTTTGTTTATTTTTTATAATATTTAGTTCAATATTAGTATATAAACTATAAGAAAGTGAACCAATAATACAAAGTACAATAAATGTTACTGCACTAAAAAGTGTTGTAGACTTTGTGATAGTCATAATAAAAACTCCTTGCTTAGAACCAAAGCACAATAACCATCATAAATAATTATATTTAGTTATTTTTAATATAATGAATTTGTATTAAGTATAACCTCTTTATAAATAAAAGCAATAAATTTGAAAAATAATAATATTTCATAATAATGATAAGAAATTTACAAGGTTATAAAGATTTAATGGTTTTATAAAGTAAAATTTCTTGTGAATTTTTTGGATAATGTTTTAAC
>JAHHTE010000087.1 GCA_020024815.1 Mailhella sp. | reverse complement strand
TTGAAAGGGGGTTTTAGGGGGAGGACTTTTTATAAAAAGTCCTCCCCCTAAAAAAACTATTAATCAAACACCCAAAACTACTCTAAATTTTGTACTTGTTCACGACATTTTTCAAGTTCATTTTTATAATCAACAACTACTGTGGAAAGAACAGCATCTTGAATTTTATTCCCACAAGTATTAATTTCTCTAAAACATTCTTGTAAGGTAAAATCAAGCTTACGTCCTACATCTTCTCCTATATCCATTAATTCTATTAGTCTTTTTAAATGAGATTCTAAACGAGTACATTCTTCTGTAATATCTAATTTATCAGAAAGAATCACAATTTCTTGTAAAAATCTATTTTCATCAAGAGCTGATTCTAAATTTTGTAACACTTCTTGCAAGCGTTCTTTTACACTTTGGAAACGTAATTCTTTTACTTGTGGGGCTCTATCAATTATTCTTTGTAACCAAGATTGCATAAGATTAAAACGACTTTCAAGGTCTTTGCGTAATTGTTTTGCTTCTTCTTCGCGTGATTTATTCCAATCTTGCAAAGCTATTTCAAGACAATTTTGCACAAATAACACAAATTCTTCACTTACTTCTTCTTCATTACCTTGCCATAAACTTGGAATTTTTAAAAGTTGATTATAATCAACTGCAAAATCTTCGTTTCTTTCTTTAGCTAATGCTTCAAGAGCAAAAAGCATGGCTTGTGCTTGTTTTATATCAAAAGAAACACTATCATTTTGATTAATTTCTTGTAATGTTAAACAAACTTCTACTCGACCCCGTGTAGCGTAAGAACGTACAACTTTTTCAAAACGAGCTTCAAAAGAACGCAATAAAGGAGGTAATTTCCATTTAATATCTAAAAAACGACTGTTTACACTTCTAATTTCCCATACAAGATTATATTTTTCATTATTTTGAACAGAACGCCCAAAGCCAGTCATACTACGCATTATTTTCATATTAACCTACTTTATTTTTTGTACTTTTAAAATATCATTTTCCAAAGAAAGTGGTCTAACTGCCAAAAGCTCATGAGAAGTAATTTTTTCTCCTCCAGCTAATTCACAAGCAACATAAAACTCATTCCAGCCACTATTTGTCCCTATATCAAGACTTAAAAACATTTGCTCTTTTTCAAGCATTTGTTTTGCAAATATTTTTTTCTTTTCTTCAATCTTTGCTCTTACTCTTGCAGCATGCTCTTGTTTGATACTTTTTTCTAGTTGCATGGGAAGCTTTTCAGCCTTAGTTCCTTTACGAACAGAAAAAGGAAAAACATGAGCATAGGTTAATGGTAATGCTTCTACCATAGCTAAGGTTTCTAAAGTTTCTTGCTCTGTTTCACCAGGAAAACCCATAAGAATATCTGCACCTAACGCAAAAGTATTCCAAAAATTTTTTATTTTGCTTATTTGTTCAATCATAAAACTAGGAGAATAATGCTCTCTACCCATACGTTTTAAAACACTTGGCGAGCCACTTTGCAAAGATAAATGTAAATGTGGACATAAAAGAGAACTTTGCTCTAACGTTTCTAATCCTTCATCATTTAATTGTGCTGGCTCTAAAGAACTTAGTCGCAACCGTACTTTACCTTGCCATTCTTGACCAAATTCTTTTTCTACCTCACGTAAAAAACCCCAAAAATTCTTTTTATCAGCATAATATTGACGTAAGTTAATACCAGAAATCATTACTTCACGAAAACCAGCATTAAATAAACGTCGTAACTCTGCAATACTTTCTTGAGTATTTCTTGAACGAGCTTTTCCTCTTGTATAAGGAACTATACAATAAGTACAAAAATGCGAACATCCATCTTGAATTTTTAATACAGGTCTTGAACGTGCAAAATCAGTAATATAAAATTCAGGGTATTCTTCATTTTTTTCTTGTAATTGTTGTGGTAAAGCAAAAGGAGAATAATGTAATAAATTCCATTTAGCTGTTTGTGAAATTACCATTAAAACGTTATCAAAAGAAAAATCTTGTGGTTCTGCACTAGCAGCACAACCTGTTACAATAACTTTAGTTTCTGGCATTTCACGCGAAATTTTTCTTACCATTTGCCTTGCATCTGCAACACCTTGAGCTGTAACAGCACAACCAGCTAATAAAATAATTTGTGGAATTTCTTCTTGTCCAATAATTTCTTTTGCACCAAGCCTATTCCAATATTCCCGAATAGCTTGAGATTCATACTGGTTTACTTTGCAACCATAGGTCAAAATTTTATATGTAAAACTCATGTATTTTCTACTTATATTTCTACTTATTTTTTTCTTTTCCTATAACTGTAATAGATTTTACTCTTGACATAAGACTATTATTAAATCCCTCTAATTCTTCACCTGGATACAAAGTCGTAATAACAGTTTTTCCTACAACAAAACGTCCAAATTCACCAATTCTCACTCCCCACATATTATGCAACATAACAGCCTTACCATTATATTGCCCTACATAAAGTCCAATATGTCCTGGAAGATAAATAAATGTTTGAAAAGGAATAGCATGGGTAAGAATAAGACCTTCTTTATCCTTATCACTCATACCTTCTAAAAGAATTTTTACACCACTATTTGCTTGTTGAGCTGAATTTCTTGGCAACCAAAGTCCAAAAGGAAGAAATAAATCTTGTAAAGTAGAAGAACAATCACGATTATTATACATTCCTCCCCAACCATATAAATTACCAATTAATTGTTCAGAAAGTAAAGCAACTCTATCTGCAGTCAATTCAAGGGGCATTTTATGTGCATGGTCTTTAGCAACATAGCAATGTTCAATTACAGCATTTCCATTATGTGAACGAAAAGCAACAGCAATAGTATATCCATAAGCACTTTCATTTATTAAAGGAAAAACACTTCCTAAATTCACAGCAACACGAATATTTTCATTTTTAATAATACTATTATCATTTAAAATAGCCACAAAATCTTGAGCTTTTTTCCATGTATTTTCTATTTCTTCATTTGTAAAAGCTAAATGCTCTGCCATCACCCAACCACTGGCATTAGCTCCTTCTACATAATACCACAATCCATCATAAGAAACATGAAAAACTTTTACCGTAGCACCATTTCTTAATGTTGAATTTTGAAACATATCAAAAGGATATGCTTGACCTGGTTTTTTAGGATTAATAAAATATGGTTTATCAGTTGGTGCTAAACGCAATGCAGTATCATGCACAATGAGAGCATTTTTTGCCATAGAAGGAGCTGTTTCATATTGGGCATTATACGCTAAATTTTGATAATGTTTATTTGTCCAACGATAAAGATTTTCAGAAAAACCTCGCTTTTCAGGAGAAACTTTTACATAAGACGCAAAATAAGGAATATTTCCTCTAAAAGGTTTTGTTTGCTTCCAAGGGGCAAAAAAACGTTTTCTAAATTTTTCCATTTGTGTAGCTTTTTCTTTTTCATCTAAAAGTAAACACTCACCAAAAGGAAGTAAATCAGCAAAATAAATCGTTGATTGAGGAATAAGATTTTCATCTACAACATTTGTAACGCTATCAACTGCAACTTTCTTTTGTGGACCACAAGCTGAAAGCATAATTGTTACTAGAACACAACTTAATAATAATTTATTTTTCATATTGTTCCCTTATATTTCTTCCTAAAAGTTTATCGTATATCAATATCATTCAAATCAATATTGCCATCAAAATCTAAATCATCAATGGGCTGTAAAAATTCTACTTCATCATAATCTGCAATAGTTTCCTTTGCTTTTTTATCTTGAGCAAAAGGAAGCATATCTTCACGCATAGCATTTTCATCTAAAGCTAAACGTCTTGCAAGCCATGTATAACGCTTACGAATTTTATTATTTTTAACACACATACCAAGAGCTTTTGTTTGTCCTACAAGAACAACCATTTTTTTTCCTCTTGTTACAGCTGTATAAATTAAATTTCTTTCAAGCATAACAAAATGTTGCATTAAAATTGGAATAATCACAACAGGATATTCTGCCCCTTGTGATTTATGAATAGTTATAGCATAAGCTGGCACAACTTCATCTAACTCATCAAAAGAATACAAAACATTACGATCATCAAAACGAATAGTTAATTCTCGTTCCTCTGTATCTAAAATGATAATATGCCCTATATCACCATTAAATACATCTTTATCATAGTTATTACGAATTTGCATAACCTTATCATTTAACTTAAAAATTCTATCCCCTCGTGTAATTTCTTGGGTACTGGGGTTTAAGGCTTGCTGTAATTCTTTATTAAGTTTTAATGTTCCTGTATCCCCTTTCATCATAGGGCATAAAACCTGAATATCATCAGATTTAAAACCAAATTTTTGAGGAATACGATTTTTGACAAGATCAACAATTAATGTAGCACATTCTGCACTATCATCTTGTTTAAACATAAAGAAATCAGTTTTTAATCCTTGTCGTATATGTGGCATTTCCCCTTTATTAATAAGGTGAGCATTACAAATAATATCACTTTCTGCAGCTTGTCTAAACACTTCAAATAACTCAACAACAGAAATAGTTCCTGAAGCTATTATATCACGTAACACATTACCAGGACCAACAGAAGGAAGTTGGTTAACATCACCAACAAAAATAATTGTAGCTCCCATAGGTGCTGCTTTAATTAATTGATACATGAGCATTGTATCCATCATAGACGCTTCATCAACCACCAAAAGCCCACACGCTAATGGATTATTTTCATTTCTTCCAAAACCTTCTTCTTTTGGACTAAATTCCAATAATCTATGGATAGTTTTTGCCTCACAACCACTTGTTTCAGACATTCTTTTTGCAGCTCGTCCTGTTGGAGCAGCTAATAAAACCTTAGCTCCCACAGATTGAAAAACCTTAATAATAGCATTTAATATAGTTGTTTTCCCTGTACCAGGACCACCAGTTAAAACCATTACTTTTGATTTTGTAGCAGTATTAACAGCCTCAAGTTGTTCTTTTGCTAATTCAATTTTCATTGTTGAAAGCACTTTTTCAACAATAGCTTTTGGATTTTTAAACTGCACAGCACGAGGCGAATTTAATAATCGTTTTAAATAAAAAGCTATTTTAGATTCATAAGTATAATGCCTTGTTAAATAAACCCCTTTTTCATCATCTAAATCATCAATAACTATTCTTTCTTCTTGCAATAAATTTTGTAATGCTTCTTCCACTAAATATGGTTCTATATCAAGTTCACTAGAAGTTTTTTCAATTAATTTTGTTTGTGGATAATAAATATGCCCGTCATTACTAATTTCCATTAAAGCATATAATAAACCTGCTTGTGCCCTTAAACTAGAATTTTTTTCAAAACCCATTTTTAAAGCAAGCATATCCGCAGTATGAAAACCAATACCAAAAATATCCATTGCTAAACGATAAGGATTTTCTTTTACAATATTCAATGCTGCTCCAGCATAATGCTTATAAATTCTAAAAGCATAAGAAGGACCAATATCATATTCTTGTAAAAAAATCATAAGCTCACGCACACCTTGATGTTCTGCCCATGATTGTTTTACAGCTTTTAATCGCTTTTCACCAAAACGATGAATTTCTAATAATTTATCAGGATCATTATCTAAAATTTGAAATGTCTTTGAACCAAAATGAATAACAATACGTTCTGCCCATTTTGGACCAATGCCTTTGATACAACCAGACGCTAAAAATGCTCGTATTCCTTCCGCAGAAGAAGGACGTTCTTCTGTATAGGTTGTCATTTGTAATTGTCTACCAAATTTTGGGTGCGTTGTATATTTTCCTTTAGCACAAATTTGCATACCAACTTGTGGTGATTGCATAACACCTACAAGAGTTTCTATATCTTGCTTATGATCAGGACGAAGACGAAAAATAGTATATCCATTTTCACTATTATGAAAAACAATACGCTCAATAGTGCCTCGTATTTCCACACTATCATCTACTGATAAAATTCCTTGTACTTGCGTTTGCTTTGCCATTCTTAATCCATTCTCTTTTGTAATAACATCATATCAGTAATAACTAATGCTGTCATAGCTTTTAAAACAGGTACTATACGCGGTATAGCACAAATATCATGCCGTCCACCAACAGATAACAAAGTATTTTCCCCTTGCTTTGTTACTGTTTTTTGCTCTTTAGCAATAGAAGGTATTGGTTTAACATACGCATTAGCAAGAATAGGTTCTCCTGTGCTAATACCACCTAAGATACCACCAGCATGATTTGTATTATAAAAAACTTTATTATCCTTTATATACATACTATCATTATTTTTAGATCCACGACTTGTTGCCACAAGCATACCATCACCAATTTCAACAGCTTTAACTGCTCCAACACCCATAAGAGCATAACTTAAATATGCATCTAGCTTTTGAAAAACAGGTTCACCAAGACCAGCAGGAGCATGATGTACTTCTACCCGCACAATGCCCCCTAATGTATCTAAATCTTTTCGTACTTCATCAATACGCTTATCCCAATGCATAATAACTTCTTCATTAGGTGCAAAATATTTTCTTGTATCAGCATTATGAATAGATAATGCCCCATATTCTTCAGCATAAATACCATCAATCGCTAAAGGATAAGCAAAAATTTCTATGCCAAATTGTTTTAAATATAACTCTGCAACTGATCCAGCAACAACACGTGCAATAGTTTCCCTACCAGAAGAACGTCCTCCCCCTCGTGGATCACGAAAACCATATTTATCATCAAAAACTTTATCAGCATGACCAGGTCTATACATTTCAGCTAATTTTGTATAATCATGGGATTTTTGATTTGTATTTTCCACTAAAAAAGCTAAACTTGTACCAGTTGTTTTTCCTTCATAAACTCCAGACAAAAAAACAACTTTATCTGCTTCTTTTCTTGTTGTCCCTGCTTGTGAGGCAAAAGTATTTCCAGGTTTTCTTTTATCTAATTGCTCTTGAATAAAAGCTTCATCTAAAATAATCCCAGCAGGACAACCATCTATTACCCCACCAATCCCCATACCATGTGATTCACCAAAGGAAGTTAAACGAAACAATGAACCAAAAGTATTTAACATTTATTCTCCTTTAGTTTTTTCTAACTGTTGTATAAATATATCCATTATATGCTCAAGTTGTTTTTCTTTTTGCATAAAATTTGTTTCAATTAAATGTGCTGTTTCTTGATAAAACTTTATACGATTATCGTATAATTCCTGCATCTCTTCTTGCAATGTTTTTTTTGTAAAAGCTGGTCTTTGTTCTTTTAAGGCATTTTTTTCTAATCGCCTTACCAATTCATCAATAGGAACATCTAGAAAAACAGTAAAATAATCAGAAAAAAGTTTTTGTCTGTTCTCTTGTTTTAAAATAACCCCACCACCACAAGAAAGCACTACATTGTTTTTAGGCATAGAAAAAAGAATTTGTTTTTCTTGTTCTCGAAAATCTTCCCAAGTATGGGTCAAAATAAAATCGGCAATAGTTTGCTCCATTTTTTCTTGAAAAACAATA
Organism: Mailhella sp.; assembly: GCA_020024815.1. Classification (GTDB taxonomy): domain Bacteria; phylum Desulfobacterota; class Desulfovibrionia; order Desulfovibrionales; family Desulfovibrionaceae; genus Taurinivorans. The sequence continues at coordinate 837 of JAHHTE010000087.1, read as the reverse complement.
TCTAAATCAAAAAAAGAGAAACCTAGCTTATTTGCCAAGCTTTTTCCTAGTGTTGTTTTTCCACTTCCACGAAGACCAATTAAGGCTATTGCGTTTAATGCATGCATAACTTTTACTTTTCCAAAAAAATTGCCACAAAATAGCATACTAAAAAGCATATTTTATGGCAAGATTTAATAAATATGAAAAAGTTTTTATTTTTTTATCATAATAAAATTTATTAGTTATATCAAATTGTTACTTTATATTTGCAAAACGTGGAACAACTATTCTACGTCCATAAACAAACTGCTTACCCCACCATGAACCATTTAAAACTTCAACCTTAACCCTTGTTCTTGAGTTTGGAGCATGAATAAACTTATTCCCCCCAGCATATAAGCCTGTATGTAAACCATTAGGTGAACGTGAAGTACGGAAAACTAAAATATCACCTGGTCGTAAACCCTTACGTCCAATTTTTTGCCCAACTCTAGCTTGTGATGTTGTAATACGAGGCACATTAATTCCATGCTGTTTATAAGCCCAATAAATAAGCCCTGAACAGTCAAATCCTGTATTTGGTGAAGTACCACCTAATCTATAAGGACGTCCAACTTGGGTTGCAGCTGTTCGCACAACTTTACCACTTACATTTGAATAGGTTGCATTTGTTTCAAAAAGTGTATTATCTTGTCTACCAACTGCAAAATTTAAATTTATAGGAATACAGCCAGTTGACAACAAAAGGCATAAGCTAAGCAATAGCAACGTATTTCTATATTTTCCTCGCATTTTTGTACCTTCTCATTCTTATTTTTTAATCAATATAACATATTTTTTTTATTAAACAAGAAT
>JAHHTE010000086.1 GCA_020024815.1 Mailhella sp. | reverse complement strand
TCAGACAAAAAATAAAACTAAACATTAATACCTAAACAAACAATATTTTAAATCTCTTATCTAACCATATAGTATTTTGAACAATTAAAAATATTTTAACAATGAAAATAACTTTACTTTTTTTTATAACTGATTATAATATGTTATGTGGACACACCCCCAATGGGGGCGCACTGGCTTCGACGTGGATGAAGAAGCCAAAGTCGCAGGTCGAGGCGCCGCTGGCCTCGTAAAAAGCGGCAACAATGTAATTGCAAACGACGATTACGCTTACGCATACGCTGCTTAATTGCAGTTATGCCCCTGAGCTCAATTAGAAGCTCACGTCAATCTTAGAGATGTCTAATATCTAGGTACGATGTCATTTTCTTAGACTGGCAGAACCCTTTGCTTTGTGGGGGAACTGTGAGATTAAAACGCAAAGCTACCCATAAATTACCTGTTTGGGGGTTCAGTTTATGGTGAGCTTATACCCAAACTAAACCTGTAGAAGCTTTGCGTGGATTATTCGCGGACGGGGGTTCAACTCCCCCCGCCTCCACCAAATAAGAAATTTTTTAAATCCAAAAAAATATTTTTACCCATAATATTCAATATATTATGGGTATTTTTTTATCCTATATAGTCCGATAAAATCCTACCTCGTCCGTGTACACAAGTGTACCCCAAAGTGGACACAAGTCTAAAATCTGTTATAATCAAGAAAAATGTGTACACTTTTTATTTTATTTTCAAATATTTCAATAAGTAGGACAAAAAATGCTAAACAATAACATTATAAAAAATTTACCCCCAAAAGAAATAAGATACTCCATAAGCGATGAAAGAGGACTATACCTTGAAATTATGCCTAATGGAAAAAAATCTTGGCGTTTTAGATATTCATTTCAAGGAAAGAAAAATAAACTTTCACTTGGTGCATATCCAGAGATAACTTTAAGCGACGCAAGAAAGAAACGTGATGAACTGCGAGTACAGCTTGCTAATGGTATAGACCCACAGGAAAAACGAAGACAAGAAAAAGCTCTTACAGATGAAAAATACCATTTTGAAAGTATTGCTCGTGATTGGCATAAAAAATTCAAATCTCGATGGACAGAAGGACACGCAAAATTAACTCTCACCCGCTTAGAAAAAAATATTTTTCCATATCTTGGTAAAGTTCCTATTTCTGAAATTACTCCTCCAAAACTTTTAGAGGTATTACGTCTTATTGAAAAACGTGGAGCATTAGAAACAACTAAACGTGTACGTGGTATTTGTTCTATGGTTTTTCGTTATGCTATTGCGTGTGGATTAGCAGAACGTGATTCCGCTCAAGATTTACAAGGAGCATTGACTCCTCCAAAAGGTAAACATTTAGCAAGTATAACTGACCCCAAAAAAGTAGGACAATTATTACGCGATTTAGCTAATTGCAAATCACATTTTTCTGTATACAGTGCTTTACAATTAGCTCCATTAGTTTTTGTTCGTCCTGGAGAATTACGTCATGCAGAATGGGAAGAATTTAATTTTGAAGAAAAAATTTGGCGTATTCCAGCCCATAAAATGAAAATGCGTAGTACGCATTTAGTTCCTTTATCAAAACAAGCGATTGATATTCTATTAGAATTAAAACCTCTTACAGGTGAAGGTAAATATGTTTTTCCTTCTATTCGTTCTAAAACTATTCCTATGTCAGAAAATACATTAACAGTTGTATTGCGAAGACTTGGTTATTCAGGAGAAGAAATGACAGTTCATGGTTTTCGTTCTATGGCGTCTACTTTGTTAAATGAACTTGGTTGGAATAGGGACGCTATTGAAAGACAACTTGCCCACTGCGAACGTGATAGTGTACGTGCAGCATATAATTATGCAGAATTTTTGCCCGAACGCCGTCGTATGATGCAGGCTTGGGCTGATTATTTGGAGGAATTGAAAAATGATGTTGAAAAAGGATAAAATAATTACAAAGATAAAAGATATTATTAATTGTATGAAATCTTTTGTGACACCTGATGATTATCCTATAAAACCAATAACTGTTAGAAGCAACAAATACTATGCAAAACCTGAACAGCTTATTAGCTTGGAAGATTTATGTTTAACTATAAAATGTGACTGTGCTGAAGTATTATCAAATGCAATAAGAGCAAAAGAAATAACGATGCTTTTTCACCATAAAATGATAGAAACAACCAATGGAAAAAGAATGGTTATTTATGTTTTTCCTCCTTATTTGGAAAATAAGCGTCAAGTCATACTTGCCAGAAACAGATTGTATTTTGATAAACAAGAAGTTGCTTTCTATCTGAAATTATTACCTTTATCAAAAGAACTTGTCAATATATTTGAAGTTCCTCCAGAAAGAACCGCAACAAAAGAGAATGTTCGGTTCATAATGAAAAGAGTCATTCAATGGGTTAATGTTCCTAGAGGTCGTATAAAACCAACATGCAGTTTTGGCGATATTTTAGAACTTACAATCTTATTATTTTCTTTGCCCATAACATTTATGCAGCGCTTATATGCTATTTTTACAACCCGCAATAAACCTTACCATTGTTCGCAGATTGAAGGATATTCACCTCATCTGCCATTAAATTACTCGTTTGAGGAAGCTCGCCAATTATACGAAGAAAAATTTAAACATATTGATTATAGAAAATATAATCTTAAAGAAAAGCAATTTAAAGACTTAGTAGCTTTTTATTTCGATATTTTTAATTTAAAAAATTATGAAATTGGCAAAATTCTTTATGAAACACCTTCAAAGGATTTATCCCATGAAACATTTGAAAAATACGGTTATAGAAGCGTTATAAACGGCAGAGCTTTATATGAGGAAAACAAGGGAATTTTAAATATTTTGAAAAATTGTTAACTTTTTTTGTTTTGTCTATTGATTTGTCCAGTACGGACAAGTTTAGAACAGTCCTAATAAATCCATTAGGACTATTTTTTTATAAGGAGAAAACAGAAACATGAAACAACATAAAAATCAAAATTTAGAACTTCCCAAAGAAGGTTTTGTTCGTTTACCACAAATTTTGGCAGTGATACCTATTAGTAAAAGTCAGTTTTGGCTTGGAGTTAAAAATGGACATTATCCTAAACCTATAAAGCTAGGAGCAAAAACAACAGTATGGCGAGTAGAGGATATACGTTATTTAATAGCAAGTATTGGTCAATGTCTAGAAAAGGATAATAGTGAGGAATAATATGCAAAATGCACTTATTTCTATGGACTTTGTACAGAATAACCAAGAGCAGAAAGTTACTGTTGATAATATCATGCAACAACAACATCAAATATTAAATGAATTAATTATGGTGAATATGGCAGATTTTCTTTCTATGGATTTACCAGAACGAGGCTTTTTATTAGAACCGATAATTCCAACACAAGGCATAGTGATTTTATATGCTCCTAGAGGAATAGGCAAAACTTTTACAGCGTTAAGTATGTCGCTGGCAGTAGCAGGAGGGCTTTCATTATATAATTGGCAGGCAAGTAAACCTAGCAAAGTATTATATGTTGATGGTGAAATGCCCGCAATTACAATGCAAGAACGTTTAAAAGCTCTTGCTTGTGGAATGCAAGCACCTGAACTTGCAATGCAAAATTTTTCTTTAATAACTCCTGATATGCAAAATCGTTCAATGCCAGACCTTGCAACAAGTGCAGGGCAACAGGCATTAGAACCCTTTTTGAAAGACATAGATTTACTGGTACTTGATAATATTTCTACTCTATGCCGAACAGGTAAAGAAAATGAATCTCAATCTTGGCAACCTATGCAAACGTGGCTTCTTGATTTGCGAAGACGTGGCATTGCCGTTTTACTTGTTCATCATGCAGGTAAATCAGGCGATCAAAGAGGAACATCTGCTCGTGAAGATATTATGGATACAGTAATTAGTTTACGACGTCCAAAAATTTATAATATGGCAGAAGGAGCAAGATTTCAAATACATCTTACTAAGGCTCGGAGCATAACAGGAAAAGACGCTCTTCCTTTTGAAGTACATTTAAAATCAGAAAATAATGTTTTGCAGTGGGATATTTTTGAAATTCACGAAGCAGAGCTTGAGCAATTAAAAAAGCTATTAAGTGAGGGCTATTCCCTTAGAGATTGTGCAGAAGAAATGGGCATATCAAAAAGTACAGTACACCGCTTAAAGAAAAAATTAGATATAGAATAATGCTAATTATTTTTACAAATTTTAGTCCCAGTGTCTCACGCTGTTGCGTGGAATTTTGCTTGAGTTTGAGTATTAGCTCATGTTGTCCCTTTGTCCCTTTACCTAGAATAGGGACGTTGGGACGAAGAAAAAATTCCACAAAAGTAACTCTCTTTTGGAGTTGTAAAAATACGTTTGGACATTTTGTTTACTGTTTCTGATAAAACAGTAAACAAATTTTTGTGAACGTATTTTTATAGAAGCAAGCCATGTTTTCGCTTCACTCAAACTAGCTTGCTCTGCGAGGCTTAATAGTAAACTCCAAAGATTGAATATTGTAATTTTTTTTACGTCTTTCAAGATGAGATTTTAGTATGAAGATAAAAAAAGGAACAGGGCGTCCCTGTATAGAAAAAGAAAAACTCCGTTATAAAACAATAGGGGTTCGCGTAAACCAAAATGAATGGGACAATCTGCAACAAAAGGCGGACTATTTAGGTATTTGTCCTGCAACACTTTTGCGTGATTTTGCTCTTAAAAAAAGATTACCACCTCCACCAGTTCCTGAGTTAAATCGTAAATCTTATGCAAATCTAATGCATTTAGCGAGTAATATAAATCAATTAACTCGTTCAATAAATCAAGGACAAAATACACTTTCTGTTCAATATATGGCACTTTTTAAAACTCTTTTGGCTGAAATTTGCATAACGCAAGAGTTATTGCTTGGACTTTATAAAGCTGAAAAAAACGATATAGAACAAAAGGAAGAAGAATGATAGCCAAAACTATAAAAGGCAAAGGATTTCGTGGTGCTGTTGCTTATGATTTGCAGAAAGGGAAAAGTATTTTACTTGATACTAATATGTCGGCAAAGCATAAAGCAGGTGTAAATGCTTTTGCTCAAGAATTTGGTATTGTTCGTTCTCTTCGTCCAAACCTAAAAAAAGCCGTTTGTCATGTCAGTATTAGTATACACCCAAACGAAACATTAACAGATAATGAATGGTGCAAAGTTGCTCATACATGGCTAAATGATATGGGATTTACAAATAATCAATATAGTATAAGTCGTCATACAGACACAAAACACCCACATATACATATTCTTGTTAATCGTGTAGGGCTTGATGGCTCAGTGGTTAATGATTCTTATGATTATAAACGACAAGAAGTTATTATGCGAAAACTCGAAAAAGAGTTTGGACTTATTAATGTACAAAATAGTAAAGAAGTACAAAAAACTTCTCCTAAAAAAGGTGAATTAGAACAAGCTATCAGAAAACAAGAGCCATCAGTACGTATGCTCTTGCAAAATTGTATTGATAATATTTTACAACGCCCTATGCCTTTACAAGAGTTTATTAATGAACTCCATAAAAATAATATTGAAGTTAAACTCAATCAGGCAAGTACAGGCAGAATTAGTGGGATTAGTTTTTCTTTAAACGGTATTAATTTTAAAGGAAGTAAACTTGGAAAAAGTTTTACTTGGAATGCATTGCAAAAAAAAGGTATATATTATGAAAATGGAAATGTTACGCAACTTATCAACACAGACTCCACAAGCAACACCCCAAACACAGCAAATACAACAAGCACAACCTCCTTTGAACGAACAGGAACTTTTGGAAATGCGTTTAGCACTCCTCAATCAGCAGGAGAAAACAAAATTACAGAACAATCAAGAATTACTGAAAACTTTGCAAGACTTGAAAAAGAACTTTGTCGAGATAGACAAAGACCTCAAAAAACTTTCCAACGAGATACAGGGCTTTCACGTTAAAGCTTATAATAATTATAAAAGTTCTGTGCAAGTACCTTTTAATGCTGTATGTAAAACAGCAGAAGAAACTAATAATCTTCTCCATATTGTTCAAGAAGAACATAAAAATATTTCTTCTTCGTGGTCGTACTCTATTTTCTTAACGTCATTTATAGCTAGTCTAAGTACAAGTATTTTATTATTTATTTTATATAATATCCTTCCGAAGCTTATAAATAATTAAATGTAAACAATTTTCAATAACTAAAAAGTTATTGACAAGCTAAAAAAGACATTTTATTTTTTCTTTATGGAGTAGCAAATGGGAAAATATTCCATTTATTTTTATAAGGATAAAAATGGCAAAGAACCAGTTTTAGAGTATATAAAAGACCTTTTATCTAAAAAAGATAAAAATAGTCGCATAAAAGCCTCTAAAATTCAAGATTATATCAATATCTTAAGCGAACATGGCACGCGAGCTGGTGAACCATTTATAAAACATATTGACGGAGAAATTTGGGAACTTCGTCCTCAACGTGATAGAATTTTTTTTGTGGCATGGGTAAATGATAGTTTTGTTCTTTTACACTATTTTATGAAGAAAACACAAAAAACCCCTAGCAAAGAAATTGAGCAAGCAAAACGAGAACTTAAAGACCTGAAAGAACGGGGATTAACCCAAGATTAATGAGGTAATATTATGAAAACAATAAATAATTCCGCTCTTGGCAGTTCTTGGGAAGATGTTCAAAAAGAACTCTTTACCACCGAAGAAATACGAGAAAGTAATTTGCGAGTTGCCCTTATTAGCGAAATCATAAAAGCACGGCAAGAACAAGGCATAAGCCAAAAGAAATTGGAAGAACTTAGCGGTATAAAACAGCCTGTCATTGCCCGCATGGAAATAGGACAAACCAGCCCCCAGCTTGATACAGTGCTAAAACTCCTTGCTCCGCTTGGCAAAACCCTTGCTATTGTTCCGCTTGAAACAGTAGAAATTGAAAAAGTATAATCTCTCTATTAAATTCTTTCTAAAAAGAAAAATCATATTTATTATAACCCCTAACATTTAATTTATATTACAGATAACAAAAGGAGCTACTATGCTCCTTTTATTGTTTTTGTTATTCTCTTGTAATAATAGTATTAATTTAAAAAGAATAAAAATCTTGACAAGACTAAATATTAATGCACTACTTGTAGTGCAATACATGGAGGGAAAAATGTTTTCAACATCAATACGCTTACCTAAAAAAATGAATGAAAGATTAACAAGACTTTCTGAAAAAACAGGTCGCACAAAATCTTTTTATATTCACGAGGCAATTTATCGTTTTCTTGAAGAACTTGAAAGAGTATATCTTACAGAACAAGAACAAATAGAAATAAGAAAAAAAGAAAATCAAGAAGATATGCATTAATTTACAAAACAAAAATATATAAGGGGGAAAGAATTATGCGTAAATACTACAATCCCAAACAAGGAAATTTAATTAAATATTGTATAACAGGACAACAAGAAAAAACTCTAAGCCCTCAAGAGCAAATTCGTATTGGAAAAATCCCTAAAAATGCCCAAGTTCAAGAAAAAGATGTTTTTGATGAGGACACAAGAAAAAGTTTACGCGACGCAGGCTTTGACGGTGTAGAAATGGTCGCTTTGTGGTATAGTTAGAAATAAAATTTTTCTAAAATAAAAAGGGAGCTTATGCTCCCTTAAATATTATTTAAAATAGTATATAATAATTTGTGATAAAGAATTTTTATTTTCATAAGGATTTGTAAAAGTTGTTTTATAAGCAGGTTTGTATGTAGCGGATAATTGTATTGCATTATCATTAAATATTATTCTAAATTGCTTACTAACTTCTTTACATATTGTCTCAAAAAATAGTTTTTTAAAAAAATTGAATTTGATATTTCTATATATAAGATAAGGCTCTAAGATATTGTTATATATTATTGGATCATTACAATAAGGAATATCTTTTGTTATTTTTAAAAATTTTAGAAATTTTTTTTGTTTTTCGTTTGCATTATATTTATCGTATAAAGCTAATTTATGCACTACAACTAAAATTTTTTTCATAATTTTTGTTTGTTGTAGATTAAAGATAAATAGCTGTGTTTTTGTTTTTTCAAATGTAAGATAATTATAAGGAAAAGAACTTTTACTAGGTAGAATTATCAATCTAGTTTCATTATATTTTTTTTCAAAACAAATATAAAAATTTGTTTGACCATAAAAAAAATAGTTATATAATATTTTCTGCTGAATATCATGAAGTAATTGATTATAAAAGTAATTATAGTTTGCAGATAATGGTAAAATTTTTATTGTACTATCAGTTTGTAATATTGTAGAAAAGTTTATTAAATCAATAATAAAATTCTTGCATAAAATACTTTCTTCTATATACATAGTTATATTTTTATATAGCATAATGTTCCTTTAATAATTC
>JAHHTE010000085.1 GCA_020024815.1 Mailhella sp. | reverse complement strand
TTTTTACTAAAATTAAAAAAGGCAAATTTATTAAAACTTGTTTTAATAAATTTGCCTAGTTGAAGGGGCTTGGGGGAAATCATTTCCCCCAAAAAAATAAAAAACTATCCACCTGCAGAAAGAAAATGAAAGAAAAATTTTTGATAGATTTCTTGTGTATCTTTTTCTTCTCCACACATAGAAATTTTGGTTTGAGGAATATTTAAAAAAGGTTTGGGTTCTAATTTTTCTATAACAATTTAACAAGTCTTATATGTATAATTTGTTCCATTATAAATAATATCTTCTTGTTTATCAAAAAAATTTTGTATTTCTTTTATAGAAACTGCCCAAATACCTTTATATTCCATAATATTTTTGATTATAATATATTTTTAATATCTTTAAAATAATCATTTTCAAAATTTTCAATATTTCCTGAATCAACTGCTTTTGCAATTTCTGCATTTATTGGAATTTGAAAAATTTGTTTAATACCATGTTTTTGCACTATTTCTTCAATATGGCTATCTCCAAAAATTCTATGTTTTTTGCCACATTCATCACATTGGAAATAACTCATATTCTCAACTAAAGCCAAAATAGGAACATTCATCATTGTTGCCATATTTACTGCTTTTTCAACTATCATTCCTACAAGTTCTTGTGGAGAAGCAACAACAATAATACCGTCAATAGGAAGTGATTGAAAAACAGTAAGCGGAACATCACCTGTTCCTGGAGGCATATCAACAAACATATAATCAATATCACCCCAAATAACATCAGACCAAAATTGTTTTACAGTATTAGCAATAATTGCTCCACGCCAAATTACAGGGTCTGTTGTTTTTTCAAGTAATAAATTAACAGACATTATGGAAATACCTTTTTTAGTTATTGCAGGTAACATTCCCATATCATTTCCTGTGATATGTTCATTTGTTCCAAAAGCTGTTGGAATAGATGGACCAGTAATATCTGCATCTAAAATTGCAGTTTTAAAACCATCTTTATTCATTTGTGTTGCTAATAGTGTTGTAACAAGACTTTTTCCAACACCACCTTTACCGCTTACAACAGCTATAACTTTTTTTACATGTGAATTTGGGTTTGCTTCTGCTAGTAAACTAACATTTTTGCTTTTATCAGTACAGCTACTTGCAGTACCACAGCTAGAACAGTTATGATTACAGGAACTCATTGTGTTATCCTCTATAATGTTATTTCTGTATATATTGTAGGATTAAAATTTATTATGTCAATGTTATAAGAATATTTATTTAGTATTACAATATTATTCATAACTATTACTTTTTAAATACAAAATATACAGCCATGATAAGGCAAATAAACGCTGCAAAATGATTCCACTTTAATTCAGTTTTAAAAGCAATAACCGTAAAAAGAGTAAAAACACTTAAAGAAACAACTTCTTGAATAATTTTTAATTGCATAACATCAAATGGTCCACCATTTTCAATAAAACCTATTCTATTTGCAGGTACTTGTAAACAATATTCAAAAAAAGCAATAAACCAACTAAAAGCAACAACGCCAAGTAAAGGTAAAGAAGCAAACCATGAGTAATCAGCTTTTAATTTTAAATGTCCATACCATGCTAATGTCATAAAAACATTTGACCCAAGCAATAATAAAACAGAATACACACCATTTGAAATCATTTTAAATCCTCACTGTATGCGATTTTTGTAGCAATATAATGTGTAATGTCAAGTAGCTAATTTTTTTTATTCTTGCAAAAGGAATTATTAAAAACTATACTTGCATTTCGTGAGGTTTTTAAAATGATTTCAACAATTCTTATTACTTCTTTTGCCATTTTCTTATTTTTACTTATTTTCTTAAATTTTCTTTCTTTACCAGGTAACTGGGCAATGGCAATAGTTGTACTTTTTAGTGCTTTATTTGTTCCAGATAATACCTATTCATGGTGGTTTTGGATACAATTTTTTAGTCTTTTAACCATTGGTGAAATTGCAGAATTTTATTTACAAATTCATCAAGGAAAAAAAGTAAATGCCTCATCATCTTCTAATGTTATGGGTATTATTGGTGCTATTGCAGGTGCATTTTTAGGAATGCCTTTATTTTTTGGTTTTGGAGCTATTTTAGGAACATTGGCAGGAGCTTGGATAGGCTCTTATTTTGGTGAACGCTATCTTGCTCAAAGTGAACATCAAAAAGCCATGGAAGTTGCCAAAGCATCAATGGTTGGAAAATTTTTGGGAATTTTGATAAAATTTAGTTTAGGTGTATACCTTGTTTTTTATACAGCAAAAACTATTTTTTCAGCAGGCTAATTATGTTTGATTTACTTAATATTGTTCTTGTAGAAACAAGATTTCCCGAAAATATTGGTGCAGTAGCAAGAGCATCAGCAAATTTTGGTTCAGCAAAAATTAGCCTTGTAAAACCCGAAATGTGGGAAATAGAAAAAGCAAAACCTCTTGCAACAAAGCAAGGTTCTATACTTCTTGAAAATATAAAAGTATATGAAAACCTCCATGAAGCAATTTCAGAAAGTACCTTATGTATAGGCACAAGTGCAAGACTTGGCGGAATTCGCCGAGAAGTATTAAACCCTAAAGAATGTACAAAAGAAGTTATTAATTATCTTGCAAAAGGTGAAAAAGTTAGTCTTATTTTTGGTCCAGAAGATAGAGGATTAGAAAATCATCATTTAGAATTATGCCAAAAACTAGTAACAATTCCAACAGATCCTAATTGTTCTTCTCTTAATTTAGCCCAAGCTGTTTTACTTATTTTATATGAAATTTTTAACTTAGCTCCACAAAAACAAAAAACAAGAAAAAAAGATAAAGGAGCAATTTCTAGAAGAATTACAAATGAAGAACGTAATCTTTTACATGAAAAAATAAAAAAAATTCTTATAGATATTGATGTTATTCAAAAAGATAACCCAGATTATTTCTTTTTGCCAATGGCTCGTTTTTTAGATAAAAAAGAAATTAGACGACATGAAATGGATATGCTTTTAGGAATTTGTCGACAAATAGAACGATTAGGTAAAAAATAACATGAAAAATCTCGTTATTCAGGCACAAAGACTTGGTGATATAGTTATGAGCTATCCTCTTTTTACTTGGCTAAAAAGCCAAGATACAAAAGAGATCTTAGTTCTTGGAGAAAAAAAATTCTATGATGAATTATTAAATATTTCCCCACAAGTTACCTATATTCCAACAGAACGAATGAATTTTCTCAAAAATTTTACCTATGATACCATCATTAATTTAAGCCATAGAGTAGATACTGCAAGTTTAGCTAGTAGTTTAACATTTAATAATTATTATGGATTAGAAATCAAAGATACCATAAAAAAAGTTCATGGAAATTGGCAATTATATAGAACATCTCTTACACATAATAATCATTATAATCGTTTTCACTGGGCTGATTTAAATGCACTAGATATAATTAATACTGATACAATAAAAAATACTAAATGGGAAAAACCATTAGGAAAAAATAATGGAAAAATAGGTATTTTTGTTGGTGCAAGTGAAGAAGCAAAACGCCCTAGCAATGAATTTTGGGGAGATTTAGCAATTCAGCTTTGTAAAAAAGGATATAGTCCAATCTTTATTAGTGGTCCTTCTGATGAAGAAAAAAGAATTGCATATCAATGTGCAAAAAAAGCTAAAATCCCACACGGTGTTATTCCTGGAACTTTTAGTATTTATGAATTAATTGCTTTTTTACAAACATTACAATTATTCATAACTCCTGATACAGGTCCAATGCATATTGCTAGTTTTGCCAATGTGCCTACGCTTAATATTTCTCTAGGACCTGTTCACCCATGGGAAACAGCTCCTTATCCCCCACATCATTATATTATACGTTCAGCAATTTCTTGTTCAGGTTGCTGGCAATGTACTAAACAAACACAATTATGCAGAAATGCTTTTATTCCTCATAGAATAGTTAATCTTATTCATGCACTTTTAACAAATAAAACATTGCCCAATATTCCAAATATTATTTTATACAAAAGTTCAAGAAATGCATTAGGACTTTATGAACTGGAATATATAGAAGGACAAAAAGGCTATCATGATTTACAAGCAAATTTTTGGAGATACTTCTTTTTAAAAGAATTAAGTCAACCCAATATTCTTTTTGATAATGAATATAAAAAAAGCAAGGAAGCACTATTTACTTCCTTGCCTAAGCTCTGTGGATTGTTGCAAAAAGAGCATTTAAAACTTATTAAAACATTATTAATAGCAGAAAAATTTAATAGTTCTCTTGATAAATATGCTTGGAAAGAATACCCTCCCATCATGAGACCATTAACAAGTTATACACAACTATTTATTGAAAATAATAGTTATTCTAAGGAATCATTAACAAAAGTAATGGAAATTCTAGAAAACTTTAGATCTGCTATTTTATAATTTCTTTATAATGTTTTGCTTCTTCATAAAGCCAAGTATGAAAAAGCATATTTTCTGTTAATTCAGGGTGAAAAGCAACAGCAACAATAGATTTTTGTTGCACTGCTAAAATTCTATCTTCTCTTTTGGATAAGATTTCTACATTATCACCAACACTAGCTACTTGTGGAGCACGAATAAATACTGCTGGAAATACAACTTTTTTATGTTCTTCATTTAGATAAGAATGTTTTGGTGCAAGCATTTCCATTTCCTCAACAAAACTATCAATTTGTCGACCAAAAGCATTTCTATTAACTGCAATATCAAGACAATTTAAACGTGGTTGGTTTTCAAAACCAATAATTTCTTTACTTAATAAAATAAGTCCTGCACATGTTGCGAAAACAGGTAAACCTTTATTAATAAGGCTAGCAAGTTTATCAAGCATATTATTTTGAACAAGAAGTTTTGCCATTACAGTACTTTCACCACCGGGCAAACAAATACCATGCAAACCATCTAAATCTTCAGCAGTACGCACTTCAACAGGTTTTGCTCCAACTTTATAAAGAGAATGGCAATGTTCTATAAATGCTCCTTGCAATGCTAATACACCAATGCGAATTTGCTTTTCACTTGGAACATTTTCAACTTCTTGAATATATTTTTCAATATGAATAAGTGATAAATGAGTAAGCATTTTATCCTCTTGTCCTCATTAAATTATTTTTTTTGAGAGGAGAACTTTTGAAAAAGTTCCCCTCTCAAACTCTCCCTTCAAAACTTTTTAATCCAAAATCTTTTTTGTATACAAAAAAGATTTTGTTTTTTCACATAACATACTTAATTATATTATAATAAAAATAAAATAATTATATTTAATATTCAAAAATAAATCTATTATGTTTTGAAAGAAAAAATTTTTTATCAATGCCCTAACATAGGCAAATTTATTTCAATAAATTTGCCTGATTGAGGGGGTTTGGGGGAAATCATTTCCCCCAAAAAAATAAAATTATATTCCTACCAACCACGTTCTTGCATACGGTTTTCAGGAGAAATAGTAGAAATTTCAATACCAACCATAGCAGAACCTAAGCCAGTTGAAATTTCTAATAATTTTTTAGCGTCTTTAAAATGGGTAACAGCTTCAACAATAGCTTTTGCTTGACGAGCTGGGTCTGATGATTTGAAAATACCAGAACCAACAAACACACCATCACAACCTAATTCCATCATAAGAGCAGCATCAGCAGGAGTTGCAATACCACCAGCAGCAAAGTTTACAACTGGAAGACGTCCTTCTTTTCTTGTTTCAAGAGCTAAATTCAAAGGAATACCATTTTCTTTGCAGAAATTTGGAACTTCATCATCAGGTAAATTACATAAAATACGAAGTTCTTCATTTACCATACGCATATGACGAACAGCTTCAACAACGTTACCGGTACCAGGTTCACCTTTAGTACGAATCATTGCAGCACCTTCTGCAATACGACGTAATGCTTCACCTAAATTTCTAGCACCACAAACAAAAGGAACAGTAAAATTATTTTTATTAATATGATACTTATTATCTGCTGGGGTTAAAACTTCACTTTCATCAATATAATCAACGCCAAGAGCTTCTAAGATACGAGCTTCAGTATTATGCCCAATACGTACTTTTGCCATAACTGGAATACTTACGCAATTCATAATACGTTTTACTAAAGATGGATCAGCCATACGAGCTACGCCACCTTCTTTACGAATATCAGAAGGTACACGTTCAAGAGCCATAACAGCACAAGCACCTGCTTCTTGAGCAATTTTTGCTTGATCTTCATTAGTAACGTCCATAATAACGCCACCTTTAAGCATTTGTGCTAAACCACCTTTTACAACTACTGTACTCATAACACACCTCTTTGTGAATTTTTTTGTATTATGAACATAGTGATACAATTTGCAAAATATTTCTTTTTTCCTATAATAAAATTAATTATAATTAGAACAATTTTTAATGATATTGATACAATTTTAAATAAAAAATATAATAATTACAATATATAATATAAATATATAAAAAATACACTTCTATTGACATAATAAGAAATTGTACTAATATCCATAGTATGAAACTAATACAAATTATTCTAAATGAAATAAAAGAATCTGAAAATGTACCATTTTATATTATTTTTGTAAAAGCACTACAAAAAGGATTAGAAAGTAAAGAACTTATACAAGGTGAACCTCTTCCAACTCATAGAGAATTAGCTGAAAAACTTCATTTAAGCTTAGGTACTGTCAGTCGAGCCTATAAAGAAGCTCAAAAAAGATCCCTTACAGAAGCTGTAATAGGAAAAGGCACAATTATTTCTGCTCCCTCTCAACATATTGATATTATAACAGAACAACAAACATATTTTGATTTAAGTTTTATTTCTCCTTTTGAATATTTAAATCCTTCTTTAGAAGAAGCTATTAAAAATCTAAAAATTGATGGACGTGAATTACTAAAATATCATGCACCAAGTGGTATGGATAAACACAAAAAAGCAGGTGCATTATGGACACAACGTTTTGGATTAACAACTTCTTATAAAAATATTTTAATTTGTGCAGGTGCACAACACGCTTTACTTTCTTTACTTATGGGGCTTTTTCGAGCTGGCGATAAAATAGCAGCAGAATGTTTTACTTATCCTTTATTAAAAGAACTATGCCAACGCCTTTCATTAAATCTTATTCCTATAAAAATGGACGAAGCGGGTATTATTCCAAGTGCCTTTGAAACAGCTTGTAAAAATGGAGGAATAAAAGGTTTATACCTTATGCCCTCTTGTCAAAATCCAACACTTTGTCAAATTCCAGAATATAGACGCTTTGAATTAATCGAAATTTGTCGAAAATATGATATTAAAATCATTGAAGATGATGTGTATGCACTTTCTCTTGAACAAAAACTTACACCTTTTGCAACCCTTTGTCCTGAAAGAACTTTTTTTATTGCCTCTACAAGTGAAGCTTTAAGTGGTGGCTTACGTATAGCGTATATTACAAGTCCTGATGAATTTTTTGAAATAATAGAACAAAGCATTGGTTATAGTATTTCTATGGCAGCACCACTTATGGCAGAAATTGCAAGTTATTGGATTACTAATGGAATTGCCGATCAATGTCTTTGGGCAAAAAAAGAAGAAGCAGCAGCAAGAAATGTGCTTGCAAAACGTATCTTAGATGGATACACTCTTGAAACAAGAAGCACTGGTTTCTATGCATGGCTTACATTACCTCCTCCTTGGAACAATGAATCCTTTACAAAAAAAGCAAAAGAAAACGGGGTATTAGTCGCTGATTGCACACATTTTTCCATACAATCTTATCCTAGTAAAGAAGCCGTTCGTCTTGCTCTTGGTGGAATTGAAAAAAGAAAAGACTTAACAAAAGCCTTAACAATCATTACAAGTATTTTACACAAAAATCCTAAAGATAGTTAAGAGGTGTATATGCAAAAGATTACATACAAAATGGCTGAACCATCAGATGCACAATTAGTTGTAGATTTTATGCATAAATTAGGTGATTTTCAACAAATGTCTGCTGCTATCATTGTAACAGAAGAAAAAATGAAAGCTTTATTAAATGAAAAAGCAGGGGAAGCAATTTTTGCTTATGATAATGGCAACCCCATTGCTTTTGCGTATTTTTGCCAACATAGTAGTGCTTTTATTGGTGAAAAAGCTCTTTATATTGACGCTTTTTATGTTAATGAAGAATACAGAAAACATGGTATTGGCAAAAACATTATGGCTAAACTTGCCCAAATTTGTCTTGAAAGAAAATATGCTCGAATGGAATGGGGCTGCCTTGATTGGAACAAAAATGCATGGGATTTTTATGTAAAATTAGGCTCTGTTCCTTTTGAAATTCTTACATTACACCGTTTATCAGGTGAAAATCTTATAAACTTAGCAAAAGAATAATTTTTTTAATGTATTTTTTATTTTTTTTGAGAGGAGAACTTTTGAAAAAGTTCCCCTCTCAAACTCTC
>JAHHTE010000084.1 GCA_020024815.1 Mailhella sp. | reverse complement strand
AGATAATAGATAAGTATAAGTTTATATAAATGGTTTATTAAGGGAAAGAGATAGTTGTTCATTACTAAAAAGAGGTTTTATAGTATCTTGACTTTTATAGAGAAAAAATTATCTTTATAAAAATCTTATTAACTATTCATAATATATTGATTATCTAAAGATATTGTGATTAATACCGATAGATAAAATGATACATAGCCTTTGGAGCTTTTATGCGAAAAAAAATAAACATTTTTTTAGTGTTGCAACTTTTATTAGGAATTTTATGTGCAATAGCATATAATTTTTTTGGTGATATAATTCCTTTTTATGTGATAATTGCAATAATTACTCTTTTTGCAATATATACGTATTATAATTTACTTGGAAGTATAGTTAAACCTATTGAAAAAGTATGCCATGATATTGATGTTGCAAGTGATAATACATGGGGAGCTTGCCTTGATGGAAGTTGTGAAATTAATTTAATTGACAGTGCTATTCATTCATTTTTACAAGATAAAAAAGAATTTGTTGATTATCAAGAAGAAATGGATAAGAATTTTAATACAATGAAAGAAATTTTTGCAACTGTTGCAGAAACAAATACTCTTACTAATTCGTTAGATAATTATATTCTTCTTTCAGCTGATGGTGCTCATAATCAAGCATTGACAATTTCTACTGTTGTAAAAAGTTTAGAAGAAATGAATATTGCAAATTTAGATATTAATAAAAGTACAAGCCATGCTTCTGATCTTGCTTTACAAACAAAAACAAAAGCAGAAAGTGGTAATCATTCTGTAAAAGAATTATTTAATGCTATTGAAATTGTTCATAAAAATGCAGAATTTTTGCGTGATGATATGTCAAAACTTTTAAAACATGCAAAAAGTGTTAATGATATTATGAATGTTATTACAGAAATTGCTGATCAAACTAACTTACTTGCTTTAAATGCTGCTATTGAAGCTGCTAGAGCTGGCGAGGCTGGACGAGGATTTTCTGTTGTAGCTGATGAAGTTAGAAAACTTGCTGAAAAAACAATGCAATCTACAACAGGTGTTGGTGATGCTATTGAAGCTATTCAACAAAGTGTGGAAAAAAGTACAGAACAAGTTGAAGCAACTGTTAAAAATGTTAATGTTGCTACTGAATTAGCTAAGAATTGTGAATTTGCATTATATGAAATTGTGCAAATGGCAGAAAATTCATCAGATCAAGTTCGAAGTATTGCAACAGCAACAGAAGAACAATCAGCATCATCAGAAGAAATTGCAAATATTGTTACTCATATTAATGGCATAGCTATGGATAATGAGGCATCTTTAGAAGAGGCAAAACGGTCTGTATTCTTTATGCAAGCTGAACAGAAATTGCTTTCTGAATTGATAGAAAAAATTAAAGTATTATATAAACATAAATTATAATATTATATAACCATAGTAATAAAAAAAGGAAAAATAGATATTATTTTTCCTTTTTTTGTTTGATAATATAGTATAATTATTTATAGCTATATTTTTTGCGTACTAATGGATAAAAGATTATAAAAAGTATTTTTAAAGTAAAGTTTTTTGAGAGGAGAACTTTTGAAAAAGTTCTCTTCTCAAACTCTCCTTTCAAAACTTTTTAATCCAAAATTTCTTTTGCGTACAAAAGAAATTTTATTGGTTTTATATTATAAGAAAATAATGTAGATAATAATGTGGTTACAGTTGTAAATTATATTATCAACTTTTGTCTTTTTTTTATCTAAATTTTGCATAATTGATACTGTTATAATTTTCTCTATAATACTAGGTAAAATAAAACTATTTTTCTAAAAAAAATTAATTAAAAAATATACATTATATAGCAGCATGTAAAAGTAAATTATCTCTATGTATAACTTCTGGATAATGAGCATTACCTAAAATTGCTGCTACTTCAATTCTACTTAATCCTTTGATTTTTTTTAAGTCATTTGAGGTATAGTTAGATAATCCAACTGCAATTTTTTTATTATTATATAAGATAGCAACTAAGGCACCAACTCCAAAATTTCCTTCAATATTGATAATACCACCGGGTAAAAGGCTTTTTCCTTTTTCATTGAGAGCAATATATGCACCATCATCAATAGTAATAGTTCCTTGTGTATCTGTTCTATATGCTAGCCAGTACTTACGTCTTGAAATAGGTGATTTGGTAGGACATATCCAAGTACCAATTTTTTCGCCTTGAAAAGCTTGTAAGATAATGTTTGGCACTTTTCCGGGAATAATTAATGTAGGTACACCAAGTTGGGCAGTACGTCGTGCAGAAAAGAGTTTTGAAAACATTCCACCAGTTCCAACGCTTGTTTTTCCACCACATAATTCATCTAAATTTAAATTTTGAATATCTTCTATAAATTCCATTATAGGAATATCTTCATTGGGATATTGCAATGGATTTTTAGCTAAAACGCCTTTTGTTGATGTTAAATTTATAGAAAGATCTGCTTCTACAATATTACATAAAAGGCTTGCTAATGCATCATTATCACCAAATTTAAGTTCATGGATTACAACAGTGTCATTTTCATTAACAATTGGCACAACGTTCCATTGTAAAAGTTGTTGAAAGGTATTTTTAGCATTTAAAAATCTTTCTCTACTACGAACATCATCACGAGTTAATAATATTTGTGCACAAAGAATGTTATGTTTTTGAAATAGTTCTTCATACTCTCGCATAAGTCTTCCTTGACCTATGGCAGCAGCTCCTTGTTTTCCTGCAAGACCTTCAATTTTAAATTCATTACCTAATACTTTTTTTCCAGCAGCAACAGCTCCTGAACTAACAAGACAAACTTTTTTTCCTTGTTTATGTAAGTAAGCAATTTGTGATACAAGGTTTTCTAAAACAGGAAATGATAAACCATTTTCATCTGTTAATACAGCTGAACCAACTTTTATAATAATACATTTAGCTGTTTCAAGAGTTTTGATTTTTTGTTCTGCAGTATTCATAGGCAATGTCTTGATAAGTATTAGTAACAATGTTTTATGAGTTATGAAAGAATATTAATATAATAAAGTAAAATGTTATAGAAAATTAATTAAAAAGTTTTGTAAGGGGGATAGGGGGAGAAACTTTTTCAAAAGTTTTCCCCCTAATAAATCTAACTATATAAAAGAAAAGTAATGAAACTAAGAAGATTCTCTTGTATAGACAACTTCTATTTCTGGAAAATCTTCATCTTCTAAAATTTCTTCTTCTTGATAATGAATAAGAGGTTCATTTATTTCTAATTCATGGCGAAGTTCCCACATACGGCGAACAAGTTCATCAAGTCCTGTTCCTTCTTTTGCACTAATAAAAAAGATTTCTCGATTTTCTTTTTTTGCCATATCTTTTATTTCATTAAGTTCATCTTCTGTAAGTAAATCTATTTTATTAATAACTTCAATTTGTTTTCGTGTGGAAAGTTCTTCATCAAAAAGACGAAGTTCTTCATTGATTAGATCAAAACCAGAAAAAGGATAGTCAGTTTTTGTTATATCTTGAGCTGATAAAATGTGAACAAGAAAACGTGTTCTTTCAACATGTTTTAAAAATCTATCACCAAGACCAAGACCTGTATGAGCTCCTTCAATAAGACCTGGTATATCGGCTATTATCATACGTGAATCAGGATCAAATTCATCTATAATAACGCCAAGATTTGGGCTTAGTGTTGTAAATGGATAATCAGCAATTTTTGGTTTAGCAGCAGAAATTTGTGATAAAAATGTTGATTTGCCTGCATTTGGTAAACCCAAAAGACCTGCATCTGCAAGTATTTTTAGTTCAAGACGAAGGGATTTTTGCTCTCCTTCTTCACCTTTTTGTGCAAAACGTGGAGCTCTATTTGTGGAGGATTTAAAATGTTCATTTCCTTTACCACCACGTCCACCTTGAGCTATGAGCATACAAGCATCAGGATCTGATAAATCTGCAATAAGAACTTCTTCAAATTCTGTGCGTTCGAAAATTTGTGTTCCAACTGGAAATTCTAAAATAAGATCTTCACCTTTTCGACCATCACATTGACTGCCTTGTCCATCACTACCATTTTTTGCTTCATAATTTCTTCTTAGGCGAAAATCATAAAGAGAGTGGAGACGATTAGTTGCTTTTGCGTAAATAGATGCACCATCGCCACCATTACCGCCATCAGGTCCACCCCGAGGGATAAATTTTTCACGTCTAAATGACATACAACCATTTCCGCCTTTACCAGCTTTTACTTGGATAAGGGCTTCATCTACAAAACGCATAGGTTACTCCAATACTAAAAAGGCGAGAAGAAAGAATCTTCTCGCCTTGAAAAAATTATATGCTTAGCTTACGCAGTTGCAACTTCAGCTGGAACAATGTGCACACGTTTGTGTTCTTTACGTTTACGCACAAAAGTTTCAAATTTTACAGTACCTTCTACTTTAGCAAAAAGGGTATAGTCACGTCCCATACCTACGTTTTCACCAGGGAAAATACGTGTACCAAGTTGACGAACTAAGATATTACCAGCGAGAACTTTTTGACCACCAAAGCGTTTAACGCCTCGTCTTTGTCCTTCACTATCACGACCGTTACGGGAACTCCCGCCTGCTTTTTTATGAGCCATGGTTAACTCCTTTTATTCTTACGCATTAATGCCCGTAATGGTGAGGGCAGTAAAATCTTGACGATGACCTTGGGTCTTGCGATAAGATTTACGACGATGTTTTTTGAATACGATAACTTTTTCACCACGACCGTGTTCTACAACTTTTGCAGAAACTTTAGCACCTTCAATGAAAGGAGTACCAAATTTTGCATTGTCGCCACCGAGCATTACAACACGATCAAAAGTAATTTCACTGCCTACTTCAGCAGCAAGTCTATCAATAACAATTTTGTTGCCTTCTTGTACACGGAATTGTTTTCCGCAAGTTTCAATAATAGCGTACATTCAAACCTCCGAAGAAAAGAGAAAAGAAAAATAGCGTGACAATAGATTAAAGTCAAGAATTATTTTTCCCTTTTTTCGTATTTAGAGAAAGTATTTACATGCTTTGCATGAGTAATAATCAAATATGCCAAGAGCCATAAGTATGGTGTACGGGGAAACTTACGGCAAGAATAAAATATTAATGATGAACGTGTTCACCTTTTTTTATTCTATATACAATAGCGGTAAGCATGATGGCAAAATAGATGAAAATGAGACTTACTCCTACAAAACCTTGTGGGGTAGAATGCATAACGTTTTCAATAAGTTCACCGAACATGGATACTCCTTTTTTCTCTTTATGAGGGTATGGTACAAAGAGAACATAAAGTATTTTAGCTAAATTTTAGTTGTAGTCAAGTCTTTTTTATATTGTTTGACCTATAAATTCAATAAAAATATTTAATGTGAATAATCCAACCTTACTTGCAAAAAAAGAATTAATTATTGTTTCAATCATAACATACCTCAACTTATATTTTTACAATAATTAACATTTTGCTACGTCAAAAATAGACGTATTATACTTTTTTAAGTAATCAAGTAACAAGTTAGTGCTAAAAAAATGGTTTATTTGTATTACTAAAAAGAATAATAAGTTATTTTGAAATATATTAAATAATAATAGTATATTGCAATATTATAACTTATTATTATATAGAATTAATATTTTTTGTTTAATAACTATCTATGTTGAATTAAAATAAAATTTAATAATTTTTTTATAAGAGTGAAAAAAAGCTTATCCTTGTTAAGAATAAAGGATAGTTGTTAATTTAACTATGAGATAGTTTCTTTTATATAAGGCAAAGTACATTAATAAAAAATTTAGAAAGAAGTGCTATTTTAAAGAAAAATATTTAATCCATTATTGTCAAAATATATATTAAAGATTATGTGAAAAAGCTTATTGATGCATACATAAAATGTATGTATCTGTCTAAAAATAATGCAAAAAATAATTACTTGCTTTTTTGTGAAATAAATTTACTTTTTTGTTCATGCTTATAACATAATTTATTTCAATGAATTATACTAAAATAATTGTGAAACAAAAGATAAATATTTTTGTGTGTGAAAAATATTTTTTGAAAAGTTTATTGACGTAAAAAAAATGCTATGCAAATGTAAAGACAAGTTCGATATAGTTCTTACTTATTGAAATTTTAGGAAAAATTGTATTTTATTCTAAAATCGGCAAAGTTACCCTTGCAAAGCTTTTCGGTAATAGAAAAGATAAAAGCAAAGCTTGTTGGTTTTTTAACAATCTAATTTTTTACAGGAGCACAGCCATGACACAAGAACGTATTACCACTTTGTTAACTGAAAACCGTAGCTACTTACCTCCCGAACATGGTAAATCTAGTGCATGGATTAGTGGTACTGATGAAGCAAGAGCTATTTGTAATCGAGCATTAGAAGATCCTGATGATTTTTGGGCAGCTCGTGCAACACAACTTATCCATTGGTATAAAAGATGGGATAAGGTTTTAGAAGCTGATGAAGAAAAGCATAAATACCGTTGGTTTACAAATGCAAAATTAAACGCTTCTTTTAACTGTATTGATAGACATATTATTTCAGGACGGAGAAATAAAGCAGCTCTTATTTGGCAAGGTGAGCGAGAAATGGACGTACGCTGTTTCACCTATCAAATGCTTTATACAGAAGTTTGCCGAGTAGCACATGCATTAAGTTCTTTGCATGTAAAAAAAGGTGATAGAGTAGCTCTTTATATGCCAATGATTCCAGAGCTTGTAATTTCAATGCTTGCTTGTGCTAGAATTGGTGCAATTCATACTGCAATTTTTTCAGGCTATGCAGAAGGGGGCGTACGTAGCCGTATTCAAGATTCAAAAGCAAAGGTAGTAATTACATCTGATGGTGTTATTCGTGCAGGAAGTGTAAAACCTTTAAAAGCAAATTTAGATCCTATTTTAGAAAAATGTCCTTCTGTTGCACATGTGTTAGTTGTAAACCATGCAAATTTAGAAAATGTAAATATGGTTAGAAATCGTGATATTTGGTGGCATGATTTAGTGGAAGATTTTACACTTGATGTTGATTTTCCATGTGAATCTATGGACGCTAATGATCCACTTTTTCTTTTACATACTAGCGGTAGTACAGGAAAGCCAACAGGTATTTTACATTCAACAGGGGGATATTTAACCTATGCAGCTCATACATCACAATGGATTTTTGATATGCGTGATGATGATGTGTACTGGTGTACTGCTGATATGGGTTGGATAACAGGGCATACCTATGGAGTATATGGACCACTTAGTCTTGGTGCAACAACACTTATGTTTGAAGGTGTTCCTACATTTCCAAAACCTGATAGATATTGGCGTATTGTAGAAAAATTCCGTGTTAATATTTTATATACAGCTCCAACTGTGATTCGTTCTCTTATGCGTATGGGTGATGCATGGCCAGAACGATATGATTTGCGAACATTAAGAGTTCTTGGTTCTGTTGGTGAACCTATTAATCCTGAAGCTTGGCATTGGTTTCATAAAAATATTGGTGCTGGTGAACTTCCTATTGTTGATACATGGTGGCAAACTGAAACAGGTGGAGCAATGATTAGCCCATTTCCTTATGCGTCAAAATTAAAACCTGGTTCAGCCTCTTTTCCATTACCTGGTATTGATGCTACTGTAATGGGAGCTGCAAAAACAAAAGATGGTGAAGAAGTTGGGCATGAAAACAATAAATCAGGTCATCTTGTTATTCGTAAACCATGGCCAGGAATGATGCTTGGTGTTTTTAATGATGAAGAAAAATATCAAAGTTATTTCAAACAATTTGGTTTTTATGATTCTGGAGACGGAGCAGAAATTGATGAAGACGGCTATTTTTGGATTTTAGGTCGTATGGACGATGCAATAAATGTATCAGGTCATAGACTTTCAACAGCTGAAATTGAGGCTGTACTTGCAGCAAATCCAAGTGTTTCAGAAGTAGCTGTTGTATCCATGCCCCATGAAATAAAAGGTGAAGCAATATATGTTTATATTGTAACTAAAGATGATATTCCATGGGACGATGAAATTCGTAAGCAATTAAAAGATGCTGTACGTAAAAATATTGGAGCATTAGCTTCTCCTGAATATATTCAATTTGTTGAGGCAATGCCAAAAACGTGTTCTGGTAAAATAATTCGCCGTATGCTTAGAAAAATTGCAAGTAATGTATATGATGAAATAGGGGATACAACAGCTCTTGCAAAGCCTGAAGTTATTGATGAAATTATTCGTGGACATAAAAATATTCTCGCTGGTTTGCATGAGTTAGCTAGACGTGAAGAAGTAGAAGAAGAAAAACAAGAAAATTAATAGAAATTATGTAGGGGGAAAACTTTTGAAAAAGTTTTTCCCCCTATAACCCCTTTACAAAACTTTTTAATTTTTTTGTGTAATATATAAAGGGAATGATAATAGGGTATGTTTCTAAATTATTTTTTTTCTTGTTTATATAACATTTTCTTCTTTA
>JAHHTE010000083.1 GCA_020024815.1 Mailhella sp. | reverse complement strand
ACACAGTTTTTTCCTACATATTTTAATAAAATACTTTTTGGAATAGAGTATCACTTTATTTCTGCTAAAAATTATGATGTGTTATTTCAAGTTTTGTTGTCTGGTATTTTTTATAGTTTCATCTTTTTGTTTGCGTTATATGCTATTATACTTTTTACAATAGTTGTTAGAAATAAAATGGATTTTGGTCGAGATTATTATGTTTTTGTTTTTCAACGTTATGGAAAGACATTATTTTTTCTTACCTTTATTTTAATGATTTTTTTAGTTCTTATGACTGTTTTATTTGAACCAAGTTTGCAAGCTAATATGACAAAAATTTTAGGTTCTTTTTTTGCAAAAAATGTTTTTTATGCACAAATTGCCATAGCTATTATTCCATTTATTTGTTTACTAGTATCTATGAAATGGAAAAAAAGTTTTTATTCAGCACAAAGTCCTATGCAGAAAAAAAGTTTAATTTTTCTAAGCTTTTTATTAGATATGGCGTTAATGTTTGGATATTTTTCTGTATTAGTTTATGCTTAGAATTTAAATTTTTTTAATCTATTTGCTTGGCAAAGTTTAAAATTTAAGCTAATTTTTTTAGTCAGAAACAGTTATTAAAAGGAGATTGAAATGAGTTCTTCTCGTTCACAAGTATATACAGATGCAGGGGTTAATATTGAAGCAGGTAATGATTTAGTATCACAAATTAAATCTATTGTTGCTACAACACATACAGCAGGTGTTTTATCTAATATTGGTAGCTTTGGTGGACTTTTTAGACCAAATATTAGTGGAATGAAAGACCCTATTCTTGTTGCATCAACAGATGGCGTTGGTACAAAACTTAAATTAGCTTTTGAATTTGATAAACATGATACTGTTGGTATTGATCTTGTTGCAATGAGTGTTAATGATATTCTTGTGCAAGGAGCAAAACCTCTTTTCTTTTTAGATTATTTTGCTTGTAGTAAATTAGATGTAAAAAAAGCAAAAAATGTAATTGAAGGTATTGCAGAAGGTTGCCGTCAATCTGCTTGTACACTTTTAGGTGGTGAAACAGCAGAAATGCCAGGTATGTATAGTGAAGAAGATTATGATTTAGCTGGTTTTTGCGTAGGTATTGTTGATAATGATACCCTTGTTGATGGCTCAAAAATTAAAAATGATGATGTAATTATTGGTATCCAATCTTCTGGTGTTCATTCTAATGGTTATAGTTTAGTAAGAAAAATCTTTGCACAAAGTGGTGCAAAAAAAGATGATATTTTTCCTGGTACAGATAACACCTTTGCAGAGGTACTACTTGAACCAACTATTATTTATGTTGAATGTTTAAAAGCTATTATGCGTGATATTGAAATAAAAGGCATGGTTCATGTTACTGGTGGAGGTTTTTATGATAATATTCCACGTGTGCTTCCAAATTTAGCTGTTGCAGAAATCAATTTTGGATCTTGGGATATTCCTCCTGTTTTTACATGGCTTAAAGAACAAGGGAATTTATCTTGGCCTGAAATGTTACAAATTTTTAATTCAGGTATTGGTTATATTCTTATTGTTGATAAAGAAAGTGCTTCTAAAACTCTTGAGATGTTGCATGCAGTTAATATGAAAGCTTGGGAAATTGGTAAAATTACAACCAAAAATGCTGATGATGAAGAAGCTGTAAAAATTAATTTTTAATGAAGGCGTGAAAACGCCTTTTTTTGTATAATGAAAATTGTTGTCAGTGCTTGTTTAGTTGGTTTTTCTTGTCGATATGATGGAAAAGCAAATACAGTTGATTGGATAAAAAAACTTTATCAAAAAGGTTTTGCACTTCCTGTATGTCCAGAATGTTTTGGTGGATTAAAAACTCCAAGAACTCCTTGCGAAATTATAGAAAATAAGGTTATAAGTGCTAAAGGCGAAGATTGCACAGTACCTTATTTATATGGAGCTTTTCAAGCTTTATTATTGGCACAACAATTTGGTGCAAAGTTCGCTATTTTAAAAGCAAAATCTCCAAGTTGTGGAGTTTCTCAAATTTATGATGGAACATTTACTCGACGATTAATTTGTGGTGATGGAATGTTTACTCGATTATTACGCCAAAATAATTTTTTTGTGTGTACTGAAAAAGATAATATAGGAAAGTGTGTTCAAATATTTTATGATTCATTGTATGGCAGAAATAAGCTCCTATGATTGGAGTAATATAAAAAAACGATGTATAAACGAAGATAATAAATTTAAAGTTGGAATTTTAATTGCAGCTTATGGATCTTCTAATATGCAAAGTAGTCAAGCAATTCGATATTTTCAAGCTCGATTAGAAGCATATTATGGTGTTCCTGTACGAATTGCTTTTACTTCTGAAACATTGCGGAAAAGATTAGCTCATGCAAAAACAAAATCAGATTCTGTTTTAAAAGCCTTACAAAAAATGGCTTTTGAGCGTTTTACGCATGTAATTGTGCAAAGTTTACATTTAATTGCAGGAGTAGAATATCATGAGGTTTTGGAAGATACAAAAATTGCTCAAGTTGAGTTTGGTATAAAAGTAAGTTTTGGTCTTCCTTTGTTGCAAAATGAAAATGATACAGAACAAGTTGTTTTAGCATTACAATCTTTAGTTCCTGATGCATATCAAGAAAATGATATTGTCATTTGGATGGGGCATGGTACTAATCACGAGGCAGAGCAACTTTATTTATCCTTACATAACGTATTACATACTTATAATGATAATATGTATTCAGCGTGTATGGAGGGATCATTAACATTAAAAGAAGTAATAGCAGAATTAAAATTAAAAGAAAAAGTTCATAAAGTTTGGCTTTTGCCTCTTTTGACAGTTGTAGGAAAACACGCTCTTTGTGATATGGCAGGAGATGATGAAAAATCGTGGAAAAATCAGATAAAAGCTCTTGGTTTTGAATGTGAACCATATTTAAAAGGGTTAGCAGAATCTTGTAAAATTCAAGATATTTGGATAGATAGAATAAATAATGCTATCAATGCATTATAGGAGTATGTATGTCTGTTGTTTCAAAAAAAATGCAAACAAATGTTGAACAAGGTTCAATGATACGACAAATGTTTGAACTTGGTATTCAATTAAAAAAACAATATGGTGTTGATGCTGTAATGGATTTTAGTCTAGGTAATCCTGATTTACCCCCACCTCCTGTTGTTCAAAAAGCAATGCTAGATTTGGCAGGGGAATTAAATAAACCTGCAAGTTTAGGATATATGCCTAATGGAGGATTTACTTGGGCGTTAGAGGCGTTAGCAGAAGAACTTTCCAAAGAACAAGGACTTGTACTCACTAAAGATGATGTCATGTTAAGTTGTGGGGCTGCTGGTGCAATTAATGCATTTTTCCATTCTGTTTTAGATCCACAAGATGAAGTTTTAGCTATTGCTCCTTTTTTTGGTGAATATCGGTTTTATACAGAAAATCATCAAGGTATTTTTAAAACAGTTTTAGCTAATGTTGAAACATTTTTACCTGATTTTGTTACTCTTGAAAAAGCCATTACAGAAAAGACACGTGTACTTATTATAAATTCACCGAATAATCCTACTGGTGTTGTCTATCCTGAAGAAGTGATTAAGAAGATTATTACATTATTAGAGATAGCAAGTAAAAAGTTTGGACGTCCAATTTATCTTGTTTCTGATGAACCATATCGTTATTTGAGTTATGATAATGTTACTGTTCCATCAGTTTTAGCTCATTATAAATATGCTGTTGTTGTGAGTTCTTTTTCAAAGAAATTTGGCATAGCAGGGGAGCGTATAGGCTATCTTATTTTATCTCCAGAAATTGAAGATAAAAAATTATTAATGAATGCTTGTATTATGTCTAATAGGATTTTGGGATTTGTAAATCCTCCTGTTGTTGGACAATATTTAATGAAAGCAGCATTAGGAACATCAACACAGTATGCTTTAGATATTTATGCAAAAAGAAGAGAAATTTTTTGTAATATTTTAAGAAATGCTGGATTAAGTTTTCAAAAACCTATGGGAGCATTTTATATTTTCCCAAAAGCTCCACATGGTGATGATAAAAGTTTTATAAAATGCTTGCAGGAAGAAAAAATTCTTGGTGTATCAGGGCAAGGTTTTGGTCTTGCAGGTTATATAAGACTTTGTTATGCTGTTGAGGAAAAGGTTATTGAAAAATCAAGAGAAGGTTTTAAACGAGCTGTTGAAAAAGCAAATAATCTTAGTTAAGTAAAAAATAAAAATTTTTATTCTATATTAAAATTGTAAAATAAAATTATATAAAAATATTTTACGAGCTTATGAAATAACAAAAACAGATTATTTTACTGTACTTGATCCTGATGATTATTGGATAGATAAATATAAAATTCAAAAAGCATTAGACTTTTTAGAAAAAAATGAAGAATATACTATACATACAAGTAATTCTTACCAAAAACTTCGTGATGGTTCAATAGTGTCTTTTTCTTGCAACCCTGAACGAGATTCCACTTTTGAAAATTATTTAATGGCTAATCCTGTTTTTGGACATACATCAGGTACATTTTTTAGGAATGTTATTTTCAAACATGGTATTCCTGAAAAAATGAAAAATCTTCCCATGCCAAGTTGTGAAATTTCTTATCGTGGTGATAGTTTTAGAAATTTTCTTCATTTACATGAAGGCAAAGCTCATGCTATTTCCCATTATGAATCTGTGTATAGAATTACAGACGAAGGAATATGGCAAGGAATGACAGAATTTGAGCAAGATATTACTAATACAGAATTTTTTATAAATGTCTGGCTCTATCATGATAAAAAATATCCTGAACTTATTTTACGTGCTTGCATTCACTATAAAATGGCAGAAGAAAGTGTCAAAAAATTGGATAATGATGCACTTCCAAAAGAAAAATTAATTAAACTTCTTCAAAAACAAAAATATTTTCGTGAATTATTATCCCCTATTCTTTCTAAATAAAAAATTTAATTATACAATAAATTAGACTTTATTATTAGAGGAACAAAATGAAGCCATTAATTTCTGTTATTATTCCTACATACAATCATGAAAAATATATTCAAGAAACTGTTGAATCTATTGTCAATCAAACATATCAAAATATTGAATTATTATGTATTGATGACGGTTCAAAAGATCTTTCCTTTCAAATATTAAAAATTTTACAAAAAAAATATGCTTCCCGTTTTGTTCGTTTTCATGTTCAAACACAAGAAAACGTGGGAATGTGTGAAACTATGAATAGACTTATTGCTCTTTGCAAAGGTGAATATGTTTACCTTATTGCTTCTGATGATAAAGCTCGCCCCCAATGTCTTGAACTTGAAGAAGCATTTTTATCTGAAAACCCTGATTATGTTTTATGTGTTGGAAATAACGAATTTATCAATAGTAAATCTGAACAATGTTATATTACGAAAGATTTTACACCTGTTGCTACTGTTCAAGAAGCTGATTTTAGAAACTTTGTGGCTTTTCTTGAATATCATAATAAATTTTCATTCCAAAGTGATCAATTTGGACGTTATGACAGACTTTTTAATGGAAATTTCATTCCTAATGGATATTTAATACGCCGTGAAGCTTATAATAAAATTGGTTCTTTTAAAAAAGAAGCTCCACTTGAAGATTGGTGGCAAATGCTACAACTTAGTAAGTATTGGAAATTCAAATATATTAACCGTATCCTTTTTTCATATCGTATGCATGATACAAATACTTCTTGGAATCGCGAAAAAATGCTAATGATGACCAAAAAAACTTTTGAATATGAAAAAAAACATCTTCTTACAATTCCTGATGAAGAATTACGAGAAGAAGCTCTACTCGTAAAACGTATGGTTTTAGATTATAATAAAAAACATAATATAATAAATTAAATAATAAAATAAAAAACTGCACAATACAATATTATGCAGTTTTTTATTTTATTATTATAATATAATGCTGTTATCTAGAACTTTACAAATTTCTTGAGCATTCTTTTGAATAAATGATAATAACTCACAAATTTTTTCTATATCTTCTTTTTCTATAAGTTGACCTGAAGGAAGTTGAAAAATTTTCTCATTTAGTTGTTCTGTAACAACAAGGTCATCTTTTAATAAATCCATTTGATTATAAGGATAAGAATTATGAGATGATGGTAAAAAATATCTTCGAGCATGAATATTTTCGGCTTCTAGAATTTTTACTAACATATCTCTTGACATTCCAAATTCATTCTCATTAAGAGTAAATACTATATATTGATAATTTCCTTGAGTTTTTTCATCATAATTTATAATCTCAATTCCTGGAATATCTTTTACCAATTCTTTATATGCAAAATAACGGGCTTTATTTTTCAACACATTTTCATCAAAACCTTCAAGACTCAATAAAGCCATAGCAGCTTGTAATTCAGAAAAACGTCCATTAATAGCTATTGAAACTGGTACATTTTTCTTTCTACCATAAGAACTACGTATATTTCGTATTTTTTCAGCTAATTCATCATCATCAGTGCAAAGTAGCCCCCCTTCTGATGCACTTAAAATTTTTGTTGCATGTAACGAAAACATAGCACAATGACCAAATTTACCAATATGTTCTCCATTATATTTGCAACCAATAGCATGAGCCGCATCATAAAAAACTTTTACATTATATTCCTTTTCAATTTGATCTAATTTATCTATTTCACAAGGATTTCCCCATAAATGAACACCCAAAATAGCTTTTATAGATTTATCTTTTTGTAATAAGGGTAAAACATTTTTCTCCATTATTGTATGAGTGGTAGAAGAAATATCACAAAATACAGGTTCAAGACCAGCCCAAGTCAAAGCTTGTACAGTACCGATAAATGTAAAAGAAGGAACAATCACTTTACACCTAACAGGTAACTCTAATGCTTTACAAGCAATAGACAAAGCAACGGTTCCATTCGTAATTGCTATTGAATTTTTTACATTGAATTTTTTTGAAATTTTATCCTCAAAATCTTGTGTTAATTTCCCATGATTAGTATAATATTTTCGATTAAATATATCATTTACCAAAAATTTAAACTTTTCATAATCAGGAATATTTATTTGTCCAACAGGTAAAATTCTTGAAAAAAGTGGTGTTCCATTATTTATTGCAAGTTGACTAACTATTTTTTTCATTTTTTATATCCTGTTTTAATATTTCTTCAGATAAATTATAAATACTTAATAATGTTTCAGCAATCAATGGGACATCTTCAAGCTTCATTGAGTACCCAAAAGGTAATATCATATATTCATTTGATAATTTTTCAGAATTAAATAGCTTACTATAATCATCATTATTCGTTATATATTTTTTATGCAAAAGAGGAAAATAATACGGACGAGCATTTATATTTTCAGCATTTAAAAGTTTTAATGTTAGTTCTTGAGATAATTTCCATTTATCAGTAAGCTTTACTAAACATGTTTTCCAATTTCTTTTTTCAGTTTCACTATATGGAATAACTTCTATACCTGGTATAGAAGACAATAATCTTTGGTATTCTTTAAATAACGCTTTATTAAAAGCTAATTGCTCCTCTAACATGTGTAATCCAGATAAAGCCATAGCAGCATGAAATTCATTTAATTTCATATTAAATCCTAAAATATCAACCTTATCCCTAGCACAAAAACCAAAACTCCGCATTTTCTTTAAATCTTTTGCTAATTCATCATCATTAGTAGTTATATAACCACCTTCACAAGCATTTAAAACTTTACTTGCATGCATAGAAAAAATTTCAGCTAATCCATAGCCCCCTAATTTTTTTCCTTTGTATGTAGCACCAAAAGCCTCAACAGAATCAAAAACTAAAGGTATATGAACCTCTTTTGCAAAGGCTTCTAATTCATCTATATTAGCTAAAGTAACCATAGGATGCGGAACTACTATAAGGGCTGTATTTTCATTTATACATTTTAATAAAGTATCAACAGTTACCGTTCTTGTTTCATAATCTACATCACAAAAATGAGGTACATATCCTGCCCATTCAATAATATCAGCTGTTGATCTATATGCTAAAGATGGTATTACTACCTCTTTTTTATTATTTAATGCAAGCCGTTTTACTACTAACATCAATGCAGAAAAACCACTAGAAACACAGATACAATGTTTTACTTCATGAAAATTTGCTAATTCGTTTTCTAATTGTCTAAGATTACTTCCACTATTCGTTAATTGTCTTTCATCAAAAGATCTCTTTGCATACTTAAAAAATATATCAGCATTAGGTGGAACCATATTTGTTGTAGTTCTAAATGTATCAAAAACTTTCTTACCACCGTAAAGAGCAAACTCAGTAACTTCTTTTTTCATAACACCCCTCACATTAACTAAAACTAAGTTTGTTCAACATGCTATTAATTTCATCAACACTATTGAAAAATAAAACATCTATAATTGAAAGACCAGAAATAAAATTAGAATTATATTGCGAATATGGCAACAAATCAGGATGAACAAATTTTAGTTCAATATTATTGTTCTTATATTTCTCTTTATCAAAAAAAAGCTCTCCACCTTGAGCATTAATATATCTTTTATAATTTAATTCTTTACATAAAAATAAAGCCCAATCATCAGGTTCAGAAGGTTTTTCTGATAAAACTATATTTTCAGAAAAAGTTCTAATTGGAGTTGATAAACCTAAATAATCACAAATTGTTTGCAAAATGTGACCATTTAATTTACTTAATTTATCCGTATCATATGATAAACATTTTTGTAATAACTCAATTAC
>JAHHTE010000082.1 GCA_020024815.1 Mailhella sp. | reverse complement strand
AGAATAGTGTACGCATAAAAGATGATGCGCCAATTGTTTTAAGAGATTTATCTAATGTTAAATGACCAGAAAAATTAACACCAGAAAAAGAACTCTTTCCAATTGTTACTAACGAATTTCCAAGAGTTAATGTACCTGTAAAATCTGTATTAATAAATGCACTATCACCAATTGATGTAACTGAATCTGGAATTTTTAATGAACCTAATATATGGCTTCCTGCAAAAGCGTTGCTACTTATTGTTGTAACAAAATTACCGAGAGTTAATTTTTTAAAATTTTCCCCCCCTCAAAACATACCATATTTTTCTATTTATGAAAGTCTTGTTTTAAAATCTTCATAGCCAAAGTGTTTTAATGAAAGAATTTCATTTGTGCGGGAATCCCATAAAGCTATTGATGGTAAACGTAATCCATTAAAGGTTGTTGTTTTTACCATGCTGTAAATTGCCATATCTTCAAAAACTAATCTATCTCCATCTTTTAAAGGTTCATCAAAAGAATAAATTCCAATTTGATCCCCAGCAAGACAGGATTTTCCACCAAGTCTGTATGTATATGTTTTTTCTTCTAATTCACCAGAACCAGTTATCATAGGACGATATGGCATTTCTAAAACATCGGGCATATGGCAAGATGCAGAACTATCTATAATAGCAATGGGCATATCAGCCATAAATGTATCTAAAACGCTAACAATAAGGTATCCAGCTTTTAACGCAACTGCTTCACCTGGTTCTAAATAGATTTGTATTGGGTATTTTTTTTGAATACGTTGAATACAAGAGCAAAGTAAATCAAGATCATAGTCTTCACGGGTAATGTGATGTCCTCCACCAAAATTAACCCAAGAAACACGTTCCAACATAAAAGCAAATTTATCTTCAATTACTTTAAGGGTTCTATCAAGAGCATCGGAATTTTGCTCACATAATGTATGAAAATGTAATCCTGTAAGTCCCACAAATAGTTCATCAAGATTTTCATTTTCAAAATCTTTTAAACGAATACCAAGACGTGAGCTAGCAGAACAAGGATCATATATTTCCACAGCACCTTCGGAATGTTCAGGGTTTATACGTAAACCACAAAGAACTTGTTTTTCGTTTTTTTCATTATATTCCATAATCATTGGGCGAAATTTCTTCCATTGATTAATAGAATTAAAGGTTATGTGATCACAAAGAGGTAAAAGTTCTTGCATATCTTCTATACTAAAACCAGCTGCAAATGCATGAACTTCTCCTTTAAATTCTTCTTTAGAAAGTCTAGCTTCATCAACAGAACTAGCACAAGCACCATATAATTTGCCTTGCATGGTTTTTGATAAAAAAGGAAAGCTTTTCCATTGTGCAAAACCTTTTAAAGCTAAAAGTATTTTTGATCCTGTTCTTTCTTGTATAGAATCTAAAATTTGCATATTTTTTTCAAGTGTTGCAAGGTCAGTTACAAAACAAGGAGAGGGAAAATCAAAAGGATTAAGATTTGTAGGATATTGCATATATTTTCCTTTATTTTCTTATATTATAAGAACTTTTTTATACCAGTAGCTTTTTTACGTGGCAAGAAAAATTTATTTGCAGTCAGAAATTTTGTTTTTTTGAGAGGAGAACTTTTGAAAAAGTCCTCCTCTCAAAATTTTTTAATTGATTTGGTTATCGAATGTATTTTTTTATTATGTTAAGTAAGAGATATGAAAAATATATTAAAAGTTTTTGAAAGAGGGTATTAGGGGGAAAACTTTTGCAAAAGTTTTCCCCCTAAAAAAATCATTTCTTTATAACAAATTTTTTCTTATTAAGAATAATTTGACATTGTTTAGAGCCTCATTTATAGACAAGTTATTTTATAGATAAGTGAGATTTCTTCCATGATTTCAAGAAAAGAATCCTTTTATAATGGTTTTCGATTAGGATTTCCTATTATGATAGGATATATTCCTTTGGGTTTTGCTTTTGGTGTAGTTGCTGTTAAAAATGGAATAGGTGCATTTTGGGCAGTAATGTTATCAACATTAGTATTTGCAGGGGCAGGCCAATTTATTGCTGCAAGTATGTTAGGAGCTGGAGCTTCAATTTTATCCATAGCAATAGCAAATTTACTTGTTAATTTACGCCATGTTTTAATGTCGGCAGCATTAGTTACTCCGTGGAAACATTTACCTTTTTCATGGAAAATGTTTTTATCTTTTTTTCAAACAGATGAAATTTTTGCAGCTAATATTTCCTATTATAAAGCAGGAAGAGAGGTTACTATAACGCAAGTTTTATCGCTTGCATTGATTGCTCATTTTGGTTGGATTTTAGGGACATTTCTTGGTGCTTTATTTGGTGAAAGTATTACAAATGTTGAGGCGTATGGATTAGATTTTGCTTTGCCAGCAATGTTTACATCATTACTTGTGCCATTACTTGTAGATAGAATTCAACTTTTAGTCTGTTTATTTGGGGCAATAAGTTCATTATTTTTTATGCAACTTGGTTTTGACCGATGGAGTATTATTATTGCTACAATACTTAGTGCAACCATTGGATTATATTTGTCTTTGCAAAAAGAAAAAAAATAGATAATAATAGCGAGGGTATTATGAGTTTTTTTGAAGGAAGCTTTTTGCTTATTACAATGATGATTGGAACACTTGTACCAAGATTATTACCAATGGGATTATTGGCAAAAAGAACAATTTCAAAAAATGTGCAAATATGGCTTTCTTATGTGCCAGTTGCTATTTTGTCAGCATTGCTTGCTCCTGAAATTTTTATGAAAAATGGCTCACTTTGGTTAGCAAAGGAAAATCTTTTTTTACTTGCTTTTTTACCTGTAATTATAGCAGCATATTTTACTAAAAATTTATTTGCTACTTTGCTTATTGGAATGATTTTGGTTGCAGGAATGCGATATTTTGGAATGGCTTAATTTGTTAATTTTTTAGAGGAAATTTATGTTTAAACGACTTTTTCTTGTATGTCTTATTCCTGTAATAATGACTGGTTGTATTCAAGTTGGTGGGTATCAGGTTGCAAAGCCAATTCCAGGCTATGAATATAAAGCTCCAAGTAAAACTCATTTTTCAAGAAGTGATTTAAATGCAACAAGAAAAAGTGGGGATTATTATCTAAAAATTAATACACAAAGAAATAGCTATTTACCAAAGGCAAAACCTTATACTGTTCGTGGGGTAACGTATGTGCCTTATGCTTCTGCTGTAAATTTTGAAGAAATAGGTATAGCATCTTGGTATGGACCTGGTTTTCATGGTAAAAAAACTTCAAATGGTGAAATTTTTAATACCCGTGAATTAACAGCAGCACATAAGCTATTACCTTTTAATACAAGGGTAAAAGTAACGAACCTTGAAAATGGGCAATCTGTTATTGTTCGGATAAATGATAGAGGACCTTTTGTACGAGATAGAATTATTGATTTATCTCAAGCAGCTGCAAATAGAATTGGCATGATAAAAAAAGGAACTGCCAAAGTTCACATACAATATGTAGGTGGCGGTAATAGTACACCTTCTTATAATAGTTCTACAAATTATGGTAGTGGAAGTGTTGTTACTCCACAATATGTATCAAAGCCAAGTTCTAGTCCTATAACAAACACCAATCCATATGAAGGAAATATTATTTATACTCCAAAAAGCGATAGTGTATCTGAAGCATTAGCAAGCACAAGCGTTGGAAGCTCTGCAACTTCTGGAGCTATTGAAAGTTTTGGTAATTCACCAAGTTATGCAGATATTCCAGTAGAAGACCCTATTTATTCTTCTGTTCCAACAACATCAAATACTCCTTCTTATGATGTTCCTGTATATGAACAAAATCTTCCTGTTTATGATAATGCAAATACAGTGAATAATCCTACTATGATTCCTGAAACAAGTTATAGTGATTTATCTTCTAATACTGTTGTAGGGCAACTTTATTTGCATTTAGTAGTATTAAAAGATAGAGCAACAGCACAACAACTTTCAATGGAACTTAGAAAAAGAAAAATTATTAATGCAATATTTAATGATAATGGATTTTTTGTTGTACAAGCAGGACCATATCAAAATAAAGCACAAGTATTGAAAGTGAAAAAATATTTACATAGTAAATTCCCTCAATCCTATTTGGTTATCCGTTAGGAGTTTATAATGCAAGAAAGTAAAGAAGAGTTTTTGAAAAAGGCTGAACGACAAAAAGTTACTTGTTTTAGTTCAAGATATATTCCATATTTAAAAAAAATATATCCTGAATTTGAATTTATTCCTTTATCAAAAGCATTAAAACAAAAAAAAGCAATAAAGGCTTTTATTACCATAAAAGGACGAGGAACTTTTATTGCTAATATGTTTGGCTTTAATGTTTGGAATATACGCGAGGGAGTGTATAAACTTCCTGGTAAAATTCCATCTTCTTTTATTTTAGAAAAATTTGGATCATATACTGATGCAAGGTTTGCATCAGAATGGGAAGATTGTGTAAAATCTATTCCAGCTCTTTTTGCTTTATTTAAAAAACATTCTATTATAGATAAGCAAAGTTTTAATGAATATTCACTTTATAATGAAGCAGATGATGGAAATCTTACTGCTTATGCTAAAAATTTTCTTTCTATTTTGCCTATCGCATTCCCAGCTGTTAGTCCTTATGATTTTGATGAAGTAGCTGATTTAATTGCAGCTACATTAAATCATAAAGTAAGTACTGATCATTATGCACCTGATGCTTCTCCATATAAATTGCACACACCTGGTGGGCGTAAACGTATTGTTATTATTGATCAAGTTAAAACAAATAAACTTGAATTAAAAAAAGTTTTTGCCACAGAAGATAGTTTTAAAAAAATGATTCTTGATGCTAAAATGCAACATCCAGGAGCAGCATTTTTCCTTTTTGAACCTCCACTTGTTAGAAAAAACAAAAAAACTGGTTATTTAAGAAAGGTTGCAACAGAAAATGGGGTTCATGTTATTACAGAACAAGTTTCCTCTTTTTCTATTTTAGCACAAGCTGATGAAGTATATACTGTTAGTTCAAAAATAGGGCTTGATGCTATTTTATTAGGTAAAAATGTGCATTGTTATGGTTTGCCATATTATGCAGGTTGGGGACTAACAAAAGATGAAATTTCTTGTGAACGGCGTAATATTATATTAAAAAAAGAAGAACTTTTTGCCGCACTTTGTCTTTTCTTTACAAGATATTTGCACCCAATTACAGGCAATCCTTCTCACTTTCAAGCTATTTTACATTTTATTTTATTACAACGTCCTCAATTATTTGAAAATAAACGTTATATTGCTTGTATTAATTTTAATGAAAAGCAAAAAGTATTTTTTTCTAAAATGTATAAATATGCAGATATTCATTTCTTTAAAGAACAAGCAGGTATTGAGGCTGCTTATCATAATAAAGGCATGGTCTATACAGCAGAAGAACCAACAGAACAGCTAAAAAAAGAATGTGGTAATATTCCACTTGTTTATGTTCGCCCTGGAATGTTTGATAGACTGTATAATAATGAAAAGCTTGTTTCTCTTTCTTTGGAGGGGGGACCATATCCACCACTTGAAAAGATTTTATTAACAAAAGAATTTGGTGAACGTGATTTTTTACGTGCAAGACTTTTTAGACAATTTTTCCTTGAGCTTTCAGCTTTTCGTGAACATTATGATTATTCATTAGTTGAACCAGGTCAAGATGTTTTAGTTATTATTGGTAATGCTGATTTAGCTCCAAAAGTAAAACCTATTAGTGAAGAAACACAAGAGGGTATACTTGGAAACTTGGATAAAAAAGGTCGTCCTTTACATTCATTTTCCTTACCTCTTTCTGATGATGGTAAATTAATTGAATATATTAGAAAGCAAAGACCTGATGCCTATATTATTTATTGTCCACAACATAGCGATACAAAGGTTGCACAAGAAATTTTAGAATTAGCAGATGATATTTTACCTTTTGCTCGTCCATCAGATTTTGTTCCTATAAAAGTTTTAGGTTTTGAAGAAGATACATGTGAAAATCACGTTGTTGAAATTGCAAATGATATTGAAGGGGAATGCTTGGATAATGCATCACTTCTTTATAAAGATACAGATCCAACACGTTGGAATAAAAAACAAATATCAGCACGTCGTTTTCTTGAAAAAGCTCATTCAATGACAAATGCAGATAGTCGTTTTTGTAAACTTTATGATACTATTACACATGTTGATGGTCATGCTTTAGAAATTCATACCTATGATTCCCATTTAGGTATTGATGCTCTTGCTATTCCTTTAAAAGTTTTTACTTATGGTTGGCCATATTATGGTGGTTGGGGATTGACGCAAGATGCAGCTCATTATTCACTTCGTACTCGAAAATTGAGTTATGAGCAGGTTTTGGCAGGTGCTTTTATTATGCAGCCTAGATATTTTGATGTTGAAAAAAATATTTTCTGTGAACCTGAAAACGCACCATTTTTATTTAGTAAAGATTAAAAAATGCATTATGTTTCTTGACTTAGTTTGAACATAGAGCTAAGGATAGAAAAGAATACCTTTTTTTGGAGTGTAATATGGCTAATACACTTTATATTAGTGCAACAGCAGAAAGATCTGGTAAATCTGCTATTACCTTAGGTCTTATGCGTTTATTGATTGGACGTGTTGGAAAAGTAGGGTTTTTCCGTCCAATTATTCAAGATTCAACTGGTTATGACCATGAATTTCATCTTATTAATGAATATTTTGGATTAAATTTACCAGCAGAGCAATGCTATGCGTATACCCTAGAAGAAGCTCGCCGTTTAATTAACTCTGGTCAAACAAATGTTCTTATGGAACATATTTTAGAAACTTATAATAAACTTACAAGCCAATATGATTTTGTGCTTTGTCAAGGAACAGATTTCTTAGGAAAGCATGGTGCTTTTGAGGTTGAACTTAATGCTGATATTGCTGCAACATTAGGTGTGCCTGTACTTCTTATTCATCCTGCTATTACAAGTTCTGCTGATGAAGTCAAAGCAGGAGCTAATGCAGCATTAGAAGTATTTTCTCAACGTGGTATTGAAATTGCTTCTCTTATTATTAATAGAATGGATTTACAAGCATCAGAACTTGATGCTGTAAAAGAAGAAATTCTAAATCTTTTTAATCCAAAAGCTTCTGTAAAACCCCTTGTTTATATGATTCCTGAAAATAATATTTTAGGTCGCCCTTCTATGCGTGATGTGGCAAAAAATTTAGGGGCAGAAGTTTTATATTGTGAACAAAATCTTATTGATTTTCACGTTGATGATTATTTAGTTGCAGCTATGCATTTAGGTAATTTCTTAAACTTTATCAAAGAAGGACATTTGATTGTTACTCCTGGTGATAGAGAAGATTTACTTATGGGTGCTGTTGTTGCAAGTATGTCAAAAGCATATCCTGGCGTAAGTGGGGTTCTTTTAACTGGTGGTTTTAGACCTTCCACTGCTGTTCTTCGCCTTTTAGACGGTATGAGAAATATGAGTGTTCCTGTTCTTGCTGTAAAAACAAATACTTATGAAACTCTTACTGCTCTTAAAATGCTCCGTGATAGAATTGATCCTGATGATACAAGAAAAGTACATACAGCATTAGGTAATTTTGATCGTTATGTAAATTCTGAAGAACTTGCTACACGTATTGTTGAAAATAGTGTTTCACGTATGACTCCAAGAATGTTTGAATACAAACTTATGGATCAAGCTCGCAAACACCCAATGCGTATTGTTCTTCCTGAAGGTGATGAAGAAAGAATTTTACGTGCAGCAGAGGCTCTTGCAGCTCGTGAAACAGCACAAATTATTTTACTTGGTAAACCTGAACTTATTCAAGAAAAAGCAAAAACTTTATCTATTAGTTTAGTTGGTACTACCATTATTGATCCAGCAAATTCACCAAAGCTTGAAGAATATGCAGCAACCTATGCAGAACTTCGTAAGAAAAAAGGTATTACCTTAGATGAAGCTCGTGATCGTATGCTCGATACAACCTATTTTGGTACTATGATGGTTTATCAAGATGATGCTGATGGGCTTGTATCAGGTGCTGTAAATACTACTGCAAATACTGTTCGTCCTGCATTAGAATTTATTAAAACAAAACCTGGATTTTCTATTGTTTCAAGTACATTCCTTATGTGCTTAAAAGATAGAGTTCTTGCTTTTGGTGATTGTGCTATCAATCCTGATCCAACTTCTGAACAACTTGCTGATATTGCTATTACAACTTCTGAAACAGCAAGAATTTTTGGAATTGAATCACGTATTGCTATGCTTTCTTATTCAACAGGAACATCTGGTAAAGGTGAAGATGTTGATAAAGTTGTTGAAGCTACTAAAATTGCAAAAGAAAGAGCTCCTGAACTTCTTATTGAAGGTCCATTGCAATATGATGCAGCTATTGATCCTGATGTTGCAAAAACAAAAATGCCAGGTAACCCAGTAGCTGG
The DNA here is from genome assembly GCA_020024815.1 of Mailhella sp. Classification (GTDB taxonomy): domain Bacteria; phylum Desulfobacterota; class Desulfovibrionia; order Desulfovibrionales; family Desulfovibrionaceae; genus Taurinivorans. The sequence continues at coordinate 361 of JAHHTE010000082.1, read as the reverse complement.
TAAAGCAACCGTATTTATTTTCCCTGACCTCAATACAGGTAATAATACATATAAAGCTGTGCAAAGAGCTGCTGATGCAATAGCTATTGGACCTATTTTACAAGGTCTTAGAAAACCAGTAAACGACCTTTCACGTGGTTGCACAGTTCCTGATATTATCAACACTGTTGCTATTACTGCTATTCAAGCACAAGCTGAAAAAGGTTTAATTTAGTTTTATTTTTTATAATAACAAAAAAGCCCCATATATGGGGCTTTTTTGTTATTATTTTTATAAGAGAGTATTTTTTAGGGGGAAAACTTTTGAAAAAGTTTGTCCCCCTAAAACCCCCTTACAAAACTTTTTAATTCAAAAATCCTT
>JAHHTE010000081.1 GCA_020024815.1 Mailhella sp. | reverse complement strand
GAATTTTTTCAATTAAAACAAGTCTATACAAACTATTTACTTTTTCTAGACATTTTATATATATAATATCTTATTGAATTATAAATATTTTTTAATTAATAGTAGTAAGAACTATTAGGAATTATTTTTTTATTCCTTACAAACAATATAGTTAGCTACATTTAAGATAACTTGACAAACAGGTTTATTCATGCCTAGTTAATACCACTTTGTGAATTTATGACCTAAATTACAATTTCACTGATAGGACGGAATAATGTTATTATCTTCTACTACCCCATCTATATTAATAGTTGGAATTATTCTTACGCTCATTGGTCTTTTTTTAGGAATAAAAACAAAAAGAACCTATTTAGCGTATATTGGTTTGTGTATTATTGATATTGGCATTGTAGCTTTTGGTTTTTCTATTAATAATGAGTCAGCGTACATGGGAACAATACGCCTTATTATTTTTAACAGTATAGCAAGGTTCTTAGGTTTTATAGCTCTTTATAAAATAGTAGAAACAGCTAAAAACAAACACTGTCCAATAGGTGGAATTATAAAAGAACTTCCTTATACAGTTACTGTTTTTGCCCTTTCAATGTATAGTGCCATTGAAATTAGCCCATTCTTTACATTAGATGCAAAATATTTTGTTCTTTTTGGAACTATTTCACTTGCAAATCCTCTTGAAATAACAAGTTACGCACTTACTAGCTATCTTTCATTTATAAATCTCTGTGTTCTTATTATTACTATTTTCTTTGTGCATAATCTTATTCAAGGTAAAAATTACCATTATCAAAAATCTAATATTTGCCATGATATAAAATCAAGTTCAATTTTCCAACATATTGCCCTTATTTTACTTATAGGCATTGGACTTTTTGCCCATGATATAGGACACTATTTAGAACAATTTATTCCTTCAGAAAACCTTATTCAAACCATTTATCCTGACTTTGGAACAATTTGGAATAATGAAACTCTAACTCTTTATGTAGGTGCATTTTTAGTTTTTATTCTTGGTTCTATTGCTCCATTTACACGTAAGCCACTTGTGCTTATTCTTACAATCACAAGCTGTGTATTTAGTATACTCAATAAAGAAACATCAGCTCTTTCCTATTTATTCACAACATTAACAGCTTTTATGGCTATTATTGTTTCTCTTTATTCCTTTAGTTATATCAAAAAAATTGAAACAACCTATTATAGTTTACTTCTTCTTATGTTTGGAAGTGTAATAGGTTTACTTTCACATTCTGATTATGGTTCTATCTTTGTTTTTTGGGAGCTTATGACTATTACAAGCTATGCTCTCATTGCTTTTGAAGATACACCAAAAGCACACTATGCAGCTAAAAAATATTTACTTATGTCTGGTATTGCTGCTTTAACTATGCTCCCTGCTCTTTTAGTAATTTGTGCTAATGATGCACAATTACTTACTGTAATAAAAGAAAATCATAGTTCTGCTGTTAATATTACATTATATATTGCTATTGTTGCTATTTTAGTTGGTGTTGGAGTTAAAGCAGGTATTGTTCCAGGCCATAGTTGGTTACCTGATGCTCACCCTGCTGCTCCTGCTTCTATTTCAGCTCCTCTTTCTGGTATTCTTACAAAAGCAGGAATTTATGGTATTTTTACCTTTTATTTTGTAATTGTAGGCTATAACCTTTTAGCTAATTCCTTTGTTTGTCCATTTTTCAAACTTCCTTCTATTGGGGTTTTAATGCTTATTTTAGGCATTATCACTATGTTTTATGGAGAAATTAAAGCATACCAAGAAAAAGAAATAAAACGCCTCTTTGCATATTCTACCATTGGTCAAATTGGTGAAATATGCATGACTATTGCATTATTTACCTATCTTTCTGCTAGTGGTGCATTATTCCATGTTATTAACCATGCTATAATGAAAGATCTTATCTTCCTTGCTACTGGTGTTTTCTTACTTCGTTCTGGTTTATCTAAAATTGAAGATTTAAAAGGACTTGGCAAAGCAATGCCTTTTACTGCTACTTGCATTGTTATTGGACTTCTCTCAATTATGGGTGTTCCACCATTTACAGGCTTTAATAGTAAATTTGCTATGGTTTATGCTCTTGCTGATTATAATCCATATTTACCAATTTTAATGCTTATAGCAGGTCTTATTGGTTGCGTATATTATGCACGTATTATTCGTATTCTTATTTTTGAAAAATATGAAGGACCTGAAATTCATGATGCAAGTCCAAGTATGAAAATAGCTATGGGTATTTTAGCTGGACTTTGTATTATACTTGGTCTTTATCCTCAATTTATTCTTAATATTTTTGTTTATCCTGCAACTACTTTTCTTGCACAACTCAATGGATTGCGTGATTACACAGATGAAGTAACAACTCTTTTCTCTATATTAACAATAAATTGGCAAGCTCATACCATTGTACTTTTACTAGGTTCGCTTTTACCTTGTATTTTACGAAAAAATCCACTTCAATGTGGTATTGCTAGTGTATTTGTTTTAGGTTTTGCAAGTTTATTAATTATTATTAATGCAAATAATTACGATACACTTTCTTTCTTATTTGCACTTGCAATTACTGTTATTGGCTCTTTATCAGCTCTTTATTCCATTGGTTATATGGAACATGGCCATGCTCAATGGCGTTATTATGCTTCATTCCTTTGTATGTGTGCAGGTCTTACAGGCATTGCAACAGCAAATACCATTTTTGGTTTCTTCTTCTATTGGGAAATTATGAGTTCTTGGACTTTATATTTTGTAATTATCCATGAAGAAACACAAGAATCTTTACGTGAAGGTTTTAAGTACTTCTTCTTTAATATGGTTGGTGCAAGTGTACTTTTCCTTGGTGTTGCCCTTACTATTTACTGGTTAGGAACAAATAATCTTGCAGAACTTGACGAAGCATTTATGAAACTTAATGCTCCAAAAGCAACCATTATTTTAGCTTTACTTGCTGCTGGCTTTATTATGAAAGCAGCACAATTACCTTTTAGAATTGATATTCAAATGCACCCAAGAACAGCTCCTACCCCTGTTTCTGGTTATATCTCATCAGTTCTTCTTAAAAGTGCTTTATTTGGACTTTTCAAAATTTTCATTGCTATTGGTGGTGCAAGTATGCTTTTTGCAACATACCTCCCACAAATCATGGAAATTAGTCTTTACATTGGGGCCATTACTATTGTAATGGCAGCAGCTTTTGCTGTTTTCCAAAATGATATAAAACTTGTGCTTATTTACTCCACTGTAAGCCAATTAGGTTATATGGTAGTAGGTATTAGTCTTGGAACGTCATTGGGTGTAGCTGGTGGCTTACTCCACTTAGTAAATCATATGCTTTTCAAGGACTTACTCTTTTTAGTTGCTGGTGTAATTATTGCCCAAACACATATTTATAGCATGAACCAAATGGGTGGACTTGGATTAAAAATGCCTAAAACACTTGCTGTATTTGCTATTGCAGCAGTATGTTTAATTGGTTTACCTCCAAGTAGTGGTTTTACCTCAAAATGGATAATTTATCATGCACTTATGGAACAAGGCCATGTATTACCCGCTATTTTATCCCTTGTAGGTAGTGTGCTTACTCTTGCCTATATGGTAAAATTCCTCCACAGTGTATTTTTAGGACAAGTAAAACCAAGCATGGAAAAAGTAACAGAAGCACCAAAAACCATGCTTATTCCTATGATGATTCTTGCTATTGGTTGTATTATAGCAAGTTTCTTCCCTGGACTTATCCTTATGGTTATTAACAATATTTTACAATCTGTTGGTTTACAAACTCTTGATGTCGCACCATGGGGTATTAACTCTGGAAAAGGTGCTTGGAACGCAACACTTACTGGTGTACTTCTTGTTGTTATTTGGTTTGTTGCACAAAAAATTCTTAAAAAAGCAACAAAAACACAACGTATTACAACTATTCATACTTGTGGTATTTCAGCTCAAGATATTAACCCAACAACCAATGCAAATGATATTTATAGCACAGGTACATTATTTGGTACTTGGCGTGAAAATAATAAGGGAGCATAACCATGCAAGATACTTATTCTTATCTCGTATTTCTTGGAATTGCTTTATTTAACCTCCTTATTTTTCCTGGTGGTTTATTTGCTCTTAGTCTTGGTATTTTATTCAAAGGCTTAGATAGAAAAATTGAAGCACGCTTACAACGTCGTGTTGGACCTCCTATAATCCAACCTCTTATTGATATTGTAAAATTATCAGGTAAAGAAGCCATGTTACCAGAAACAGCACAACGTCCTCTTTTCCAATCAGCACCTTTACTTGGTTTTGTAGGAATGGCAATTTGTGCTGCCCTTCTCCCTATTCCGGGCGTTTCTAAGGGCTTACCTGCTATGGGTGATATGCTTGTTTATTTTTATCTTTTACAATTACCTGCTGTTGCACTTATGATTGCTGGTTCTTCTTCTAGCTCTCCTTATGGTGCTTTAGGTTTTTCTCGTGAAATGACACTTATGTTTGCCTATGAAATACCTTTACTTATGATTATTTTAGCTGTGGCAATGAAAGTAGGTGGAGAAAATTTTGCAGAATTTTCCTTAATTAATATTATTGAATATCAAGCACAACATGGTCAATTTATTGCAAATTGGGTTATGATTCCTGCATTTTTAGCATATCTTTTCTTTCTTCCCGGAACAATGGGAGTACCTCCTTTTGATATTCCAGAAGCAGAAACAGAAATTATTGAAGGTCCACTTCTTGAATATTCAGGTGCTGCCCTTGCATTTTTCCAATTAACAGGAGCATTAAAAAATATTGTTGTTCTTGGTTTTGGTGTTGTAATTTTTTTCCCTATGACATTAGGTGATAATATCATTATTAATATATTGTGGTTTGCAATAAAATGCTTTATCCTTATGCTTATTTCAACAACATTTGTAAAATCTGCTACTGGTAGATTTAGAATTGAACAAGCATTTAGTTTTTATCTCAAAATTCCAGCATTGCTTGCTGCCATTAGCCTTATTTTAGTTTGGCTTAATTACTAGGAGTGATTATGAATTTTCTTAATAATATAGCAACAAAATCCCCTTGGCTTTTTAGAATCAATGCTGGATCTTGTAATGGTTGTGATGTTGAATTAGCAACAACAGCCTTTATTCCTCGCTTTGATGTTGAAAGACTTGGCTGTAAATACTGTGGAAGCCCAAGACATGCTGATATTATTCTTATCACTGGTCCACTTACAGCTAGGGTAAAAGACAAAGTTCTAAAAGTATGGGAAGAAATTCCTGAACCAAAAGTAACTGTTGCTGTTGGTATTTGTCCAATATCTGGTGGTGTTTTTCGTGGTGGACACTCTATTGAAGGTCCTCTTGATAAATATTTACCTATTGATGTGAATGTACCTGGTTGCCCTCCAAGGCCACAAGCTATTATGGAAGCAATCTTACTTGCAAAAGAAATTTGGTTAAAACGAATTGAAGAAGCTGAACATAAAGGAGTTCGTCATGTTCAAATTTCTTAAGGTACTTGTACGTAATATTTTTCAAGGTCCAGCAACTGAAGCTTTTCCATTACAACCAGCTCCAACTCCTGACCGTTTTCGTGGTCGTGTGCAATTAAATCCAGAACTTTGTGTTGGCTGTGGTATTTGTAAACACGTTTGTAGTGGTGATGCTATTCGTATCGAACAAGATCAAGAAAAATCAGGATACCACTTTACAGTATGGCACAATACATGCTGTTTATGTGGATCTTGCCGTTATTACTGCCCTACTCAAGCTATTTCACTTACTACAAATTGGCATAATGCCCATACTGAAAAAGAAAAATTTCAATTAGCAGAATATCATTTTGTTCCTTATGCAAAATGTGAAGGTTGTGGTGCTCCAATCCGTATACTTCCACCTGAAATTTCTGCAAGAATTTATGCTAATACACCTTTTGATGTAAGCACTATTATTCACCTTTGCCCAAATTGTCGTCAAATTGCAACAGCAGAACGCGAACAAGAAAGAGAACATGAGCTAAAAGGAGAAACAAATGAAGCAATCACAGAATGATACAATAAATCGTATAAATACAGCATTTGAAAAAACTACTTTACCTACTCTAACATGGACAACTAATGATTATGATAATCATTATGCTTGGCAACAATTAGAAAAACCTAGTGATCTCCATGAAGTTGCAAAACTTTTAAAAGATCTTGATGCTAGACTCTGTACTATTACTGCTTATACTGAAGATCGTTCTTTAGAAGCAAAACGTCAATCTATTGCATATCATTTTTCCATTGATAGTATTTTATTAACTGTTACAACTCCAATTTATGATGCTGAAACATTAGAACCTCTTGAAATTCCATCTATTACAAGTTATTTTAGAAATGCAGATTGGAACGAAAGAGAATTTATGGAAATGTATAATATTAAAATCAAAGATCATCCAAATCCTAAACGTCTCTTTTTAGATGAATCTATTGATGCAGGTATTATGACAAAACTTATCCCATTTTCTTCTATGGTACATGGTACAGGAAGTACTAATTTATGGGAACAAGTTATGCTTGAAAAAATGGGATATGTTCCAGAACGTTATAAACAAATAGAAGAACCAAAATTTACAAAAGTTGAAGAAACAGCAGCTCAACCCAAAAGTCAAGCAAAGGAATAATTATGGAAACATTACAAGAAAATACAAAAAGCTTTTCTTTGCCTTTAGGTCCTATTCACGTTGCCCTTGAAGAACCTATGTATTTCAAACTTGAACTTGAAGGTGAAAGAGTAAAACATGTTGATATTACCTCAGGCCATGTGCATAGAGGCATGGAACTTTTAGCAACAAAAAGAAATTTTTTTCAAAATGTTGTACTTACAGAACGTGTATGTTCTCTTTGCTCTAATAGCCACCCTTTAACCTATTGTCTTGCTTTAGAAAATTTAGCAGGAATTAAAGTTTCTTTAAGAGCTCAATATTTACGTGTATTAGCAGAAGAAATAAAACGTACAGCATCACACCTTTTTAACGTTGCAATTATGGCACATATTATTGGCTATAAATCCCTTTTTATGCACGTTATGGAAGTAAGAGAAATTATGCAAGATGTAAAAGAAACCATTTATGGTAACCGTATGGATCTTGCTGCAAACTGTATTGGTGGTGTAAAATATTCTGTAAACCTTGAACTTATTGATTTTATAGACCATAGCATTAATAGATTAGAAAAACATGTTGACGAAATTATCAAAATTTATCGTTCTGATAAAATGATTTTAACACGTACACAAAATGTTGGAGTTATTAGTGCTGATGATGTAAAAAAATATGGATTAGTTGGTCCTGTTGCTCGTGGTAGTGGAGTTGAAACAGATACAAGAAAAGATGCTCCTTATCTTATTTATGATAAACTAGATTTTGATATTATCACCGAACAAGGTGGAGATGTTCATTCAAGAGCTATGGTACGTCTTCGTGAAGTTATGGAATCTATTAAACTTATTAGACAAATCATTAAAAATCTTCCAGAAGAAGGTGAACTTTCCACAACACTTCCACATATCCCAGCAGGTGAAGCTATGGCTCGCTCTGAAGCTCCACGTGGTGAACTTTTTTACTATGTGCGTACAGATGGAACAGATATGCCACTTCGATTAAAATGGCGTGTTCCTTCTTATATGAACTGGGACGCTTTAGAAGTTATGATGAAAAATTGTGCTGTTGCTGACGTATCTTTGATTGTTAATAGTATTGACCCTTGTGTTTCTTGCACAGAAAGATAATATTATATAGGGGAAAATAACTTCCCCTATATAATATATTCATAAAAATTGCCTTAACGTGGCAAATAATATATTAAAATTTTTGTAAATTATAAAACAATAACACACTGTTTTTTCTTATATAAACAAGGAAAACAAATGCATGAAACTGTTATTGCCTCCTCATTGCTTAAAATTGTACTTGAGGAAGTAAATAAATATAATAAAAATCTTTTTGTTGATGAAATTAATCTAACAATCGGGTTACTCAACTGCATTGAACCTCAAACAATTCAAGGCTGTTTTGAAATTTTAGCAGAAGACACAAAAGCTAAAAATGCCAAAATGATTATTAAACGCCTTCCTCTTCATGGTTTTTGTAATCAATGCCAACAACATATTGAAATTTCTAAACGAAAATTTATTTGCCCCCAATGCCATAGTTCTGATGTTTCATGGCAAGGTGGAAACGAAATGCAAATTACTTCAATCAAAGTAAAAGAACAGAGCAAGTAAAAGGAAAAAATATGTCCCAACAATATATTATTTATGCTGACTCTGATAAATGTCGTGGCTGTAAAAAATGTGAATTAGCCTGTATTGCCTCACATAATAATGTAACAATCAAAGAAGCAGCAAAACTTAGAAAAACCCATGAACCACGTGTTCACGTTGTTAAAACCGATGCATTAAAAATGCCTGTTCAATGCCGACAATGCAAAGAAGCACCTTGTGCTTTAGTTTGCCCCACACATGCCTTAATACAAAATGATGGCGGAAAAGTTATTATGCGTACAGAGTTTTGTGCTGGATGTGGGCTTTGTGTTATGGCTTGTCCTTATGGTGCTATTAGTAAATCCTTTGTAGAAATTACAGAAGATGAAAAACACCGTCTTGAAAGAAAAGACCCTCGTCTTATTGCTGTTCGCTGTGATCTTTGCGAACAATGGCGTAAAGATGAAGGCAAAGAAGCAAGTGCTTGTATCGAAGCCTGTGCTTTTGGGGCATTACGCATGATTCCTTTAGAAGAATATCGTGCTATAATGAATGGTGAAAATCCTATTGCCCATACTGCACTCGAAAAAATAGAAAACAATAACCAAAACTAATTTCCTTACTCAATAAAAATCTTCTTTAGTTTTTTTACCATACTAAAGAAGATTTTTTTATTTAATAATTTTTTTTGAGAGGAGAACTTTTGAAAAAGTTCCCCTCTCAAACTCTTCCTTCAAAACTTTTTAATCC
>JAHHTE010000080.1 GCA_020024815.1 Mailhella sp. | reverse complement strand
CTTCTAAAATAATTTTTATATTTTTAATATGCTCAAAGTTCAACCAATACTTTAATAATTCTTCTGCAAAGCCTTTTTTTCTATATTCTGGAAGGGTTGCAATATTTAAAATTTCTGCGTAATCTATAACAACAGAACAAAGCAAATAAGAAACAATTTTATCTTGATATACAAGACCATATAGTTCTGTATAGTTATCAGTTAAAGCTGTTTCAAATTGTTCTTCAGACCAAGGACAAGGAAAACAAATTTTTTCAATTTGAGCCACTTGGTTTAAATGTTTTTTTTCTAATTTTATAACTGTATATTGTGTAGTATCCATGAAAAGACCTTTATTTACATATTCTGATTGTCCATATATTTTAGATGAAAAAATAAGAATGAATCTTATTGAAATTAATGATAATAATGGCTCCCCTTTTTTACTAATGCCTGAACATATTGTAAAGAAGAAAAAAATGGGACATCGTATTATTTTTGTTTTATTAAAAGATAAAAAAAATAAAATATTATTAGTAAAAAAACAAAGTGAAAGTAAAAAAGCTTTGTGGGAATTTCCGTGTTATGGAATAGTTTATGCTGGTGAAAGTGCTATGGGAACAGCTTATAAAGAATTAAAAAAACATTTTTATATTGATAATATAAATGTTAAAGAAATTACAACACTTCCCTATTTGCATGATGATATTTATGTTTCTGCTTCTGTTTTTTTAGCAGGACCCTTTTTTGGTTCTTTTCAATTTAATCCTGAAACAATAGCTGATGCAATGTTTCTTGATAAGGAAGAATTTAATGGTCTATTAAATTATGATTCAGAAGCATTTGACCCTATTATAACATGGGCAAATAGAGCAAATTGGTTATATACTTAATAAAATTTCATTATATAATGTTTTTATAACTACTAATTTTATCAAAAAATTATATTTTAAATAAAAAATCTTTCCTTTATTTAAATAAAGGAAAGACATATATATAATTCTTCTGAATAACTAACTAATTTTTATGCACCTTCAGCTTTATAAGCATAAACGGCAGCTTTTTCCACATCTCGATTTACAATATAACCATCTTGATAATATTCAGCTAAAATAGAGTAAACAAAAGGATCTGCATCGGCATTTCTTTCCGCATCTAAAATATAAGAAACTGCTCGTCTTACATCTCTTTCTACACCAAATCCTTCATAATATAAACCAGCCATAATAAGATTAGAACGCGGATGATTTACAAATTTCATTGCTTTTTGAGCATATTCTAGAATAATATCAGCTTGTTTTGGAAGAAGTTGTCCTTGCATACTAAAAGCAGCAATTAAATAACACGCTTCGGGATGCCCAGCATCAGCAAGTTTTTTTATAAGTTGAATACCTTCTTCTTGTTTATTATTATCAAGTAATTCGTATGCATGTTTTAATACTTTATTCATGGCATCAATTTTTTGAGCAATATAACGCCAATTTAACATATTAAACACTTTTTGTTGTTCTTCAGTTAATTCTTGTGGCAAGAAATTAATGAAAATATCTGCATAAAAGTCATTAAAAGGAATAAATTCTTTTTTTTTCACTAACTCTTTATCTTTTCTAAAAAGAGCAATTAATTCCTCTTCATTAGGAATTTGATGATTAAAAATAGTTTGTGAAATTTGATTATAGGGAGAATCCTTTAACCATTTTTTATAAAGTTTTTCCTCATTTTGAGAAGCAAAAGTCATATTTATTCCTATTTTTCAAGAGATTTTTTATATGCAGCAATAGTTTCAGAAAGTAATGTTTCACGATACCCTATTATGATAGTTCCATCAGGAAAAACTACTGTTGGAAAAGAGGCTTTAGGATTATATTCTTTTAATTTTGCTACAACCTCAATTCTTGCATTACCAATAAAACGGTCAACTAATACATCATTATATTCAACGCCATTTTTAGTTAAAAAATCTTGAACGCGAACACAATGTCTACAAGTTGTTAAATCATACATTAATGGTTTACCATCAGTACAAGGATTTAGTGCTAATTTATATTTTTCTTCTGCACCAAATGGAACACCATATTCATTATGATTTGCAGAATTATTTTTTTTGCTAATAATTCCAGTAATAACAGCAGCTACAAATATTATTATGATAATAGTTAACATTCCACTCATGATGAACTCCTTGAGTTTAACCTATATGCACTATTTATCACAATGTAAAAATAAAGTATAGTAAAAAGTTTTATTTCTTATCTTATTGTAATGGTGGAAACCATTCTTTTGTCATTATAAGATCTTTTGTTGTAAAATTTGGATCTGCAACAGGCATAATACCATTTACAGGAATATCATTATGTTTTACTTTTGCTTTTGGTGAAGGCAAATTCCATAAATCAAGAATTAACGCTTTTTTTCTAAGGATATAGCTTGCGTCTTGTCCACTAGCCATTTCATTTCCCCATTCAAGATCTGGCGTACTTGCTTTGGTTTCAACAAAATTATCAGAAGTCATTACAAAAGATGGGTGTTCAAATAAGAATGTACTCATATTTTTTTCCTCCACTTGCATTTAAGCATTTTTTATACCAATGAATATTAAATATTTATAATCAATGAGTTATAAAATATTAAAAATATTAACTAGTTAATTTTAGGAAAAATATTCCTCTTATTTCAAAATTTTGACTTTGTATTACTTGATAATGCAAATTAAAAAATGTATTATTTAAAAAAGATTAATTTAAAGATAATACAAATGGATATATTTAATTTTGACCCTGCCTACTTTTTAGGTTTTTTACTGACATTTATTAGAATGAGTATAATTTTATTTATGCTCCCCATTTATGCTGTTGAAGGATTACCAACGCAATGGAAAGCTTCCTTTTGTTTAATTATAACATTAGCTATATATCCTGCTGTTGGACTTCCCCCAGAATCAATGCCAGCACACCCTTTTGCTATTGCACTTACAATTTTAGGTGAAGTAATTTTAGGATTAATTTTATCTTTAGCTGTACAAATTTTCTTTGCTGGTATTCAAGCTGGTGGGGAATTAATAGCCATGCAAATGGGTTTTAGTATGATGCAATTTGCTGATCCTATGTCGGGTAATAATGTTGGTGTAATAGCACATATGTTATTTATTGTAACATCACTCATTTTTTTAGTTTTTGATGGACATATTTATTTATTACGAGCTTTTATGGAAACCTATAAATATATTCCCGCAGGTTCTTTACTCATTACTGAAACTGTTTTTAATCAAATATTTTTACTTGCAAATATGCTTTTTACCTTAGCAATAAAAATTATTGCTCCTGTTTTAGCAGCAATTTTCTTAGTAGAATTAGGGCTTGCTTTTATGGGAAGAATGGCACCACAAATGCATATTATGGAATTAGGTTTTCCTTTAAAAATTCTTGTAGGATTTTTCTTTTTAGGTAGTATTTTTCAAATGTTGGCACTTGATATACAAACGTATGTTAATAATCTTGATGATCTTTTCTTAAACCTTATTAATGCAGTGGTGAAAAAATAACATGGCATCAGATCCAAGTAAGACCGAGAAAGCCACCCCCAAGCGACGAGAACGCTTGAGAAGTGAAGGTAACGTAGCAAAATCGCAAGAATTTACTAAAACAATAACTCTTGTTGTGGGTTTTACTATACTTTATATATATTTACCACATGCAGGAAAATATATTGGTAACTTTTGGATAGAATGTTTTAATAATCTTGATGATTATGTTATTACTCAATCAACTGCTTATGCCATATTTTGGAAATTTATAGTTCAATTAGCTATCATAACTGGTCCTATTCTTATTGCTGTTGCCATTGCAGCATATGTTTCTTTAAAACGACAAGTAGGAAGTTTATGGACTACAAAAGTTTTTAAATTTAAATGGTCCCGTTTTAATATTGTAGCAGGTATGAAACGAATTTTATTTTCTTCTGAAGCATATATTCGTTTATTTAAAGCTGTACTTATTGCGATCTGTGTTGGTTATGTTCCCTATCTTTTTATTTTAGGTGAATCAGAGAATTTTTCAGGATTATATTATACAAATCCTCATGGACTTGTTTCCTATCTTCTTGATGCATGTATTAGAATGACAAAACTTACTTTAATCCCAATTATTGGTGTAGGGATTTTTGACTTATGGTATACATTCTATCGTTATGAAGAAAATAATAAAATGACTAAGCAAGAAGTTAAAGATGAACAAAAACAAATGCTTGGTGATCCAGTTATTAAGCAAAAGCAAAAACAAAAAATGATTGAGTTCATGCAAAAGCGAATGATGCAAAGTGTTCCAAAAGCAGATGTTATTGTTACCAACCCAACGCATTATGCTGTTGCATTACAATACGACCCTACCCTTTGCCCTGCACCTATTGTATTGGCAAAAGGTAAAGATAATGTTGCATTAAAAATAAAAGAAATTGCAAGAGAACATGGTATTCCTATTAAAGAAAACAAATTATTAGCACGAAGTTTATATGCTTCTGTTGAAATAGGAGATCCAATTCCAGAAGATTTATATAAGGCTGTTGCGTCAATTATTGCAGAAATTTGGCGTATGAAAGGTAAGCTTAAATAAGCATATCTTTAGGGGGAAATATGAATAATTATATTTATGATAAACAAGATTTATTTTTTTTAGATAGTGTCAATAAAAGTATTGAAAATACACAAAAAATAGAAACACATTTTTACGAAAAAATTCATCCCAATGGTATTATTGACATGAGTATTTCTCAAGAAATACGCATGGCAAGTGCTGTTGTAAGTTTATTAGATAAATTAAATACAAATAATATTAATGATAGGCTTATTGCTCTTGAAAATCTTCATAATGAAGTTCTTTTTACAGCTGGAACAAAGTTTAGACGAAATACAGCTCGTGTTCTTATTGAAATTATGAAAGAAATTGTTCGATCTTATGGAGATAAACAAAAACAATTACAATTAGCACATGATTTTAGAATTGCAGCCACTGGTAAACCTACTATTATTCGTAAATTATTACGCCGTTATCATTTATTAGAAATGCCTGAAGCATGGAATCAATTAATTTTTGATCATCATGTGCATGATGCAAATACTAAAGGACGTAAATCTCCTACTCATCTTATTATGGACGCATGGGTTAAAGGGATACGTTCTATGACAGTGATTTATTATAACTATATAAAACCAGAAACGGCCCGCGAATTATTAAATGCAGGCAAAATTATGGGAATAAAAATTCGTATCGGATTATTATTTCATGTTGTTTACCGTCAAAAATTAGTTGATTTTATATGGGTTCCTCAAGGATTTATGAGTGTTGACGATTTTCTTGAATTTTTAGAACAACCCAATATGAAAGAATTAATGAAAGATGGAAAACTTTCTAGTGATTGGCATGAAAATTTTATTTATCATATTTTAAATGAATGGAATGCAACATTAAGACCAAGAATTAATGCTGAATTTGAATTACAACTTGAAAGCATAACGCAATCAGAATTTGTTCAATTTGTAAATATTGGGCAAGGATCAGTTTTACATTTAGCAGAACTTATTCATCTAAAATCTATCAAACAATTAGAAGAAAAAGCTCAAGTGTTACTTGAAAAAATTGCACATACAACAGATCATAATATAAAAATTCTTTTAGAAAATAAACTTAAAACGTATGATAGGTTAACAACAGAATATTTTTTAGAAATTCTTGAAGATTGTGAACAAAAAGCAGAAGATGAAGAAATTGCAGAAATTATTATTTCTGATAGTTTTAGTAATGTTCCACAAATTTTAAAATATAATGCTCATCAATTAGCGTATAGATTAAAAAATATCCATACAAATGGATATGTTGTATTAAATCTTGCTAAATTAACTCCTGAAGATGTTATCAATCTTCTTTGGGAAAGTGATGGAGAAATTACTCATTTAGAAATTTTTAATGTTTATGATTGGCAAAAAGGCAATGCTCAATATGTAATTCCAATAAATGAGTTAATGCAAGCAATTAATCATAAAAATACCCCACTTTTAAAATCAATTATTTTACAAATGATTGAGATATGTCAAAAAGAAACACCTACAACTCTTTTTGAAGATGAAAGTTCAAAACTTTTTTGTATAGAAGAAACAAATCATACTATTAATAATAATGGATATTGTTCAATTAAAGATTATTCTAATCATCCTAAATTAAAACCTTTAAGTACAGATGAAAGAATTGCTTCATTAAAACATATACTTACAAATATTCAAACTTTTATTAATTATTATTCTGGAAAAAAACTTTTTACTCGTATGGGTACTGATTCTACAAGTAAAGTTGGTCGCTTAGCAGGAATGGGCTTAGTTTACGTGCAAACACTTCCCAAAAGAGCAATAAAGGAATTAAAGAAAAACACTAATCAATCTCGAATTCGTATACCAGTTCGTAAAGAAATTCAACGAGTTGATACAAGTATTATGCCTTATGCTAATGAAAAAATATCTTTTGTTTCTAAGGTATTAAGAAAAATTCCTTTAATTAAAAATTTAACATATAAAAAGACACGTAGTTTTACTGATTATGAAGCACATACAACAGTTTGTTGTAATGGTAATTGTTCTAATGATTTAAAAAAATTCTCTTCTAATACTGGAAATATTGTAACTTTAGGTGGTAAAGGCTTACGTACAACAAATGATTTTATAAAACGAGAACAAAAAAACACATTACAATCATGGCATTACCTTAATACAAAATTTAGTAATGCATTAAAATTATTACTTGGTTTTATTCCAGCTTTTTATTCTTTTATATATACACAAGATATTGCTTTTATTGCTTATTTTGGTGCAGTTATTTGGTTTATTATTACTGGTGTAAGAAATATTATTCAAGCTATATTAGGTGGTGGAGGATTTAGGCGTTCTCCTCTTATGCGTTGGAATAGTTATGTTAGTTGGTCAAGACTTTGCGATTCTTTAATGTATTCAGGAATTTCTGTAATATTATTAGAAGTTTTTGTTCGATATTGGTGCTTAGAAGAATTATTTGATATAACAGCAACAAATAACCCTATTTTATCTTTTACCATTATTTCTGTCATTAATGGTTTATATATTATGTCCCATAATTATATACGTGGGTTGCAAACAGAGGCAATTATAGGGAATTTCTTTAGAAGTTTTTTAGCTATTCCAATTGCACTTGTTTATAATGATATTTTTCTTGAACTATTACTTATAATTGATGAAAGTGGTGCAAATGAAATAGCTATTGCTTCTTCTGCAATTATTTCAAAAATAGCATCAGATACTGGAGCAGCACTTGTAGAAGGTTATGCTGATAGAGAAAGTAATATTTGGTTTAGACGTTGGGATTATAAACTTTCTCATAAAAAACTTTATGAGCATTACACCCGATTGGAATTATTATTTCCAGAACAAGACTCTTTGGAACTTTTAAAAGAACCACAAAATGTATTAAATAAAATAAAAGAAGATGATATAGCATTATATAATAGCATGATTATTAATGCTCTTGATTTAATGTATTTACATTATTATCAACCACGTTCACTTTCAACACTCAAAGAAATTATAAAACAATTAACAACAAATGAAAAATTAGCATGGCTTAGAATGCAATATGTTTTACAATGTCATAAAGATGTAAGTCAACTTTTTGTAAATGAAACACTAGGAACAAATTTTTCAAAAGCACTTTCATTTTATCTTGACACACATGAACTATATTTGCAACATTTACAAAAACTTTGTCAAATAAAATACTAGGAATATATTATGCATATTGTATTATTTAATCCAGAAATACCACCAAATACAGGAAATATTGCAAGACTTTGTGCAGGAACACAAATAGAATTACATTTAATTGAACCTCTTGCTTTTTCTCTTGATGATAAATACTTAAAACGAGCTGGTTTAGACTATTGGCCTTATGTTAAATTATCTATTTGGAAAGATTTAGAAAGTTATCTAAATAAATTTGCACAAACTAATCGTTTAATTATGACAAGTGCAAGAGCTGGAACAAGTATTCATAAATTCCAATTTGAAAAAAATGATTCTCTTATTTTTGGACCTGAAACAAAAGGCTTACCACAAGAAGTTTTTGCTCTTTCTCCTTATCGAGTAAAAATTCCAACATATAATACTGTTCGTAGTTTAAATTTATCCACAAGTGCAGGAATTATTTTATATCAAGCTTTAGCAAGTGCTGGAATATTAGATGAATGGGAAAATTCTGATATGCAAATTAAATAAAACTTATCACTATTTTTTATAATAAATTGATAACAATAAAACTTAATAGATTAACAGCTATACCATAAAAAAGGGGCTTATCGCCCCTCTTTTTATAAATTCTTTTCAGTTTCTTGATTAGATCCAGCTTGTTGTTCATAATGTGGATTGCATGGAATGCAATTTCTTCCACGATTTTTATAACAATTATTATGATAACCATGTCCATGACGGTAACCATGATGATATCCATAATTATTATTTTGATATGAATAAAATTCGCTTAAATCAATATGATATTTATCTCTTGTAAGCTCAAAAAATTCATTATTTAAATTACTAATTTCACGTTCAAGTTCCACAATAGCTTTTGCAACTTTGCTAATATCACTAGGTTCTGCATTAGGATTATGCATAAATGCACGATATTCTAAACGTTTAATACGTCTTTCATCTCTAAGTTCTTGAACTTTTTTAATATGGTTTGTATGATCTTTTTCCCATTTAGCTAATTTATTTTTATCTTTTGCAAATTCTTCAAAAGAAATTGTTTGTTCTGTTTCTGCTGATGCAAAATTACTTCCAAAAGATAAAGTCAAACCTAAAGCTAACATACTTGCTATAAAAATATTTTTGATTTTCATAAAATACTCTCCTTTATTATATGCATCTATATGCAAAGCATATACCAAAAAAATTATATTCATTTTTATTGATTTTACAAGCTAAAATTTTTATTTATAATATTTATGAGTGTAAAAACTACTCATTTTAAATTTTATCTGTTACTTTTTTACACATTTTA
>JAHHTE010000008.1 GCA_020024815.1 Mailhella sp. | reverse complement strand
CCATATAGATACATAAGGATTTATTCCACTATATTCTGCTAAATTCATACCCAATGAAATAAGAACATAATACGTAAAAAAGATAATCAATGCTAATAATAATCCTGATTGTCTATGCATTCCTTGAAAAGAGGTTGCAATTGGTACAGCAAAAA
This sequence comes from Mailhella sp., assembly GCA_020024815.1. Lineage (GTDB taxonomy): Bacteria > Desulfobacterota > Desulfovibrionia > Desulfovibrionales > Desulfovibrionaceae > Taurinivorans. Next base: position 28,820 of record JAHHTE010000008.1, on the reverse strand, counting down.
TAGTTAATACTAAACAAGAAAAAGGAAATAACCAACGTTTATGCATTTCAACATTAATTTTTTGTGCTAAATCAAGACGTTTTTCTGCTACTTTTTCTAAATCAAAAGCAGATAAATCTTTCCAACTCATTTCTTTTGGTTGTATAGCTCCTAAATCAAGCCCTTTAAATAAGGAACTTAAAGCAAAACGAATTACATATTCTTTAAATTGCAATTTAGTAATTTTATTATCTTTTTCTGAATAAATTGTTCCATTTTGCAAGAGCATTACAATATCACTTTTTAAGGTATCAATAGATAAATTACCATGAGGAGCTAAAATTGTTAATGCAACATCTTTTCTACTTGTATCTTCTACAAGAACCTCTGCTAAGCTCCCATTTTGCACATCAACTTTTTTAGCAAAAAAAACAAGATTAGGAATATCCTGATTAAAAATACCAGGTTGTAAAGCTATATTAACTCGATTCTGTGCTATATCAAGTAAATGTGAACGAAAATTATTTGCCCCCCAAGAAACCAATGAAAAAGAAATCCAAAATGATACTATTGTACTTAAAATACCAAAAGCAAGTGGTGCTTTAAACATTTGATATAAACTTATTCCACCAGCTTTAAGTGCTATAAGTTCTTTATCCGAACTCATACGCAAAAAAGTTAAAAATACAGCTAGCATTGCTGAAACAGGCATCATAATTAATAAAAAACTAGGACTAAGATATAAAAACATTACAAGTGTATCCATAAGACTTAGTTCTAATCCCATCAACGTATCTTTTAATTGTAAAGCTCTTCCCATTAATACAAAAATCATAAGAACAACAATACTAATTGCAAAAACTTTTAAACATTCTAAAAAAATACGTTGAGTTAATAAACGCATATTATTTCCCTAATTCAATAGTTTCATTTGGATTAATATCAATTACTTTTGTTTTACTAAATTCTGCGATAAAATTTTTAAATTCTATTGTATCTTGGCAAAGTACAGGAAATGTTTTGTAATGCATTGGAATAACTTTTTTTGCTTCTAAATAATAACAGGCTTTTGCTGCATCAAATGCGTCCATTGTAAAATGTCCACCAATAGGAAGCAATGCTAAATCAATAGAAAATCGTTCTGCAAGCAAAGCCATATCACTAAATAATGCTGTATCACCAGCATGATACACAGTAAATCCACTTGGATCTTGAATAATGAAACCAGCTGGTGTACCATGAATACTAGAATGAATAGCATGAGTCATTGTAATTAAAAAATCGCCAAAACGCACTGTTCCACCAATATTCATGCCATTACCCCCAAACATTACTTGTTTTGGGTTTACACCTATTGCCGTTAAATGATAACATATATCTGCAATAGCTAAAACTTGTGTTTTTCCATTTTTTAAAATTTCAACAGTATCTCCAATATGATCACCATGATCATGAGTTACTAAAATAAGATCTGGTTGTAAAAAATCTTTTGTTTCACCACAAAGAGGATTACCTGTAAAAAATGGATCAATTAAAATTTTAATATTATTTGCTTCAAGTGCAAATGCAGAATGTCCAAACCAAGTGATTTTCACAATAACCTCTTATACTTTTTTTACTATATTATGATAACGCCGCATGGTATAATGGCATAAAGCAATACCAAGAGCATCAGTTGTATCTAATTTAAAACTATCTGTTTTAACATTTAAAATCTTGCCAACCATAAATGCTACTTGCTCTTTTTCAGCATGCCCCACTCCAACCAAAGATTTCTTTACAAGTGTTGGTGGATAATCAAAAATTGGCATTTCAAAACTAGCACAAGCAGCAACAGCCACACCACGAGCTTGCCCAAGCTTTAATGCTGTTAAAGCATTTTTTGCTGTAAAAACTTGCTCAATAGCTGCTTCTTGTGGCTCATAATAATCATTTATTGCAAGAAGTTCCTTATAAATAAAAGAAATTCTTGCTGCAAAATTCTCTTTTCCTTTAGATTTTGGACGAATGACACCACAATCTATTAAACGTAAAGAACCATGTATTTCTTCTATTATTCCCCAACCTGTAAATGAAGAACCTGGATCTATTCCTATAATTTTCATAAAATTTTATAAAAGTACTTTGTAATTAAAAAGAATTTCTTATATCAAAAAATATTTTTTCTTTACTAAAAATTTTTAACGTTTTTTCCTAACTATTTTGTAAAATATTTTACCTTATTCATTATAACTAACTATATTATAAGAATATAAAAAATTCTTTTTCTCTAGTACATAGAAAATCAGGGAAGTAAACTTCCCTGATATATCAATATATTATCCTTCAAAATCATCTGGTAAATCAAAATTGAAATACACATTTTGAACATCATCTAAATCTTCTAATGCATCATTAAAACGAATAAGTTTTTCTGCAGTTTCTTTATCCACAAGAATAGTATTCTTTGGCACAAAAGCAAGATTAGCTGATTCCATTGTAACACCTTGTTTTTCTAAAGCATCACGCACTGTGTTAAAATCTTCCATTGCTGTATGAATGCTCCAAATATCATCGTCATCTTGCACATCATCAGCACCAGCTTCAAGAGCAAAATTCATAACAGTATCTTCATCAGGATATTGCTCTTTTGTAAGAGTAATAACACCTAATCTATCAAACATCCAGCTCACGGATCCACTTTCACCCATTGAACCACCATGTTTAGTGAAAAGATGGCGAACTTCTGCAACTGTACGGTTTTTGTTATCAGTAGCCGTTTCAACAACTACTGCAATACCACCACTTGCATATCCTTCATAAGTAATTTCAAATAATTCACCACCAGCATCTTGACCTGTACCTTTACGGATAGCAGCTTCAATTTTATCTTTAGGCAAGTTAATGCTTTTTGCAGCAGCAATAGCAGCACGAAGACGAGGGTTACCAGCAGGATCGCCACCACTTTTAGCAGCAATAATGATTTCTTTTGCTGCTTTTGTAAATTCTTTACCACGTTTTGCGTCTTGACGACCTTTACGATGTTGAATATTAGCCCACTTACTATGACCTGCCATATATCCTCCAAATAAAATAATTAGTTAATTATTACCTGTAAAACCTAAACCCAATTCAAAAATTTCTTTACTTTCAGCTCTTGAACTTTGGGGTTTAAAGGTTTTTACACTTGCAAAAATAGGACGCATTGCTTTTACTAAATCTTGAAAATCTGGTCCCATAAAAATTTTTGTAATAAAATTTCCACCATGTTTTAAATACTTTTCAGCAACTTGCACAGATTCTAAACAAAGTTCTAAAGAACGTGCTTGATCTGTAAATTTTGTTCCTGTTGTACGAGGTGCCATATCACTTATCACCATATCAAATGGTCCAAGTTCTTGGAGCAATGCCTCAAATTCTGGTGTTCTTTCAAAAACATTTTCTTGTAAAAAACGCACATTAGCTGGAAAAATAGTTTCCGTTGTTTGTAAATCACAAGAAAGTACAAGCCCTATTTCTCCAACTTTTTCAGCCGCATACAAAGACCAAGAACCGGGAGCTGCCCCAAGATCAAGAACTTTCATGCCAGGTTTAAAAAGCCGAAAACGCTTATTCATTTCCTGTAATTTATACACAGAGCGAGCAGGATAATTTTCCTTTTTCGCTTTTAAAAAATAATGATCACGATATACTTTCATATTCTTCACTCTTTACTAAACACATAGTTAGGAGTATAATTTCTTCTGAACTTATATTTATAACGTATTTTTTATAGTAAGCCAAGAAATTAATTATGCAATAAAAAAATAATGCCTATGACATCACCTAAAAGCCTTTCCATTTTTGATGAATTACAGAGAAAAAAAACTCTTTTACAAGGTAACTATGCTTTTTCTTTAGTAAATTTTTCCAATTTCAACCAATTTTATTCTACAACACAAGAAACTATTCTTCCTCAAAAAGAAAATATTTGTTTTCTTGGTCTTGGAGCTAATCTTAATGATTTAAAAAATCTCACACATTCTGCAAAAAAAATTTATTATCTTGAATATGAAAATTTTTCAGAACAAATTTCTTTTGAACTACCTCAAAATTTTATAAAACTTTCAAAAGAAAATTTATTAGATTTTATACAAACTCCACATTGTTTTACAAAAACAGATTTTATCATTTATAAACAAAATTTACAATTATTCCCTAACTTTTGGCGATCTATTCTTATACACATTTTTTTGCAATATAATTGCAAAACACTACCATTTACTAAAACAAAAACTATTCTTCTTTCAGGTTCAGAACAAGATCTTTTGCATAAAGAAATTTCCTTTGCTCTTAATCAACTTAATTATGAAGCAATTTCATTAAATAACCAAACAATAAAGGAAATTATTCCTCTTATTGATACATTAAATCCATGTTTTTTTCTTTCAATCAATGCACAAAATTTAGATATTAATGGTCTTATTTACGAATATTTACAAAAAAAATCTATCCCTCTTGCTCTATGGTTTGTCGATAACCCATGGAATATTTTATCAAATATAAATCAAGATTGGTGGAAAAACTGCCCTATCTTTTTAACAGATTTTTCTTTTGCAGAAGAACTAAAGAAAGAAGGAGCTAAAAATGTCTATCCCCTTCCTTTAGCAAGCCATGATATTCCAACTAAATATTTTGATATTCCACAACTACCTTTATTTTTTGTAGGAAATTCAGCCTTTAAAAATCAACAAGCATATTATAGTGCTTGCAATATTGATAGACAAACAGAACAAAATTTATATAGAGAGATAAAAAAAAATCTTTTTGAAAGTAATGAATTACCTAATTTTCATACTATTTATAAAAGATATTTTTCAAATGAAAACCTATGGTTATCAAAAATAAACAGAACAATAGGCTATGCAACCATAAAAGCAGATCTATATTTACGAAAACTTTGGCTTGAAAGCCTGCACCCTTTTCTTGAAATTATGGGCGATAATGCTTGGGACGATATTTTAACAACTAAACCCAAACGTTATGAACCTGTAAATTATTTTACAAGCTTACCTAGTTATTATAAAAATGCAGCTTTTACAATTAATTTAACAAGCCTTCTTATGCCCCATAACCTTAGCCAAAGACATTTTGATGTTTGGAAACATCAAGGTTTTTTACTTTCAACTCCAAGCAATGGCATGGAAATTTTTCCCCAAGATTTAACAACACAATATACGATTTCTTGTCCTCAACAATGTGCTTCAATTGTTGAATATTTTCTTGTCCATACAAATGAAAAACAAGAACTAAAAAATACCATGCAAGAACTTATTTATCAAAAACACCGTTATATCCATAGATTACAAGAATTATTTGATATTTGTTTTTAATTATTATATTTTTCTAAATTGATTTTATTATTTGAGAGAGGAACTTTTGAAAAAGTTCCCCTCTCAAACTCTCCTCTCAAAACTTTTTAACCCAACAGCTCTTTTACGTACAAAAAAACTGTTTTTTTGCTTTAAAATATATTTTCTAAATTATGTATAATTATAAAATCTTATTCATCAATAATATAAATAAGATACTTATAATGCAGTAATATTTAAAACTATATACAATCAATATAAAAAAATAACATTTTTATTTTTTTGAGAGGAAAGACTTTTACTAATGCCCAAAAAAAATGATAATCTAGACCCAAAACAAAATCACTTCAATAAATCTAAAAATTCTTGTTCGGTAAGAGTTTGAACTCCTAATTTTTGAGCTTTTTCTAGTTTGCTTCCTGCTTTTTCACCAACAACTAAATAATTAAGATTTTTTGATACAGCACTTAAAAGCTTTGCTCCTGCTTCTTCTGCTTGTTTTTCAAATTCTTGACGAGGTTTGCTTAATGTTCCTGTAAAAAGAATTGTTTTCCCTGTTAAAGCTGTTTCTTTTTGAGCTACAACTTCTTGACGTTGTGGATTTAATCCATATTCCTTTAAACGTGTTATAACTTCTTGCCTCTCAGAAGATAAAAAATAATTTTTAATAGAACTTGCTACTTCTGGGCCTATATCTTGTAGGGTTATGAGTTTATCTACACTTGCATTTGCTAAATCATCTATATTTTCAAAAGCTTGTGCGAGTGTCTTAGCTGTTTGTTCTCCTACTAAGCGTATCCCAAGAGCAGAAATAAAGCGATTGAGTGTTGCTGTATGTTTTGCTTCATTTAAACTATCAACAAATTTATTAGCAGAAACTTCTCCCATACCTTCAAACACTAATAATTCCTTGACGGTAACAGTAAATAAATCTGCAATATTTTTTACTCTGCCAATTTCTACAAGTTTTTCTACCCATTTTTCTCCAACTCCAATAATATCAAGCCCTGCTTTGGAAACAAAATGAATAATACCTTGCAATTTTTGTGCTGGACAATCAATATTTACACAACGCCATGCTGCCTCATCTTTTAGTTTTACAGCTTTGCTTTGACATACAGGACAAAAAGTTGGAAATTCATAAGGAACGGAATTATCTGGTCTTTTTTCTAAATTTACAGATAAAATATCAGGAATAACATCACCTGCTCTTTGTACAAGAACTGTATCGCCAACGCGTACATCAAGGGCTTTTAATTCTTCTTCATTGTGTAATGTTGCTCGGCTTACCATTACCCCCCCAATGGAAACAGGCTCAAGCTCTGCTACTGGGGTTAATACTCCTGTTCTTCCTACTTGAATGGTAATTGCTTTTAATATTGTTTCAGCTTTTCGAGAAGAAAATTTCCATGCAATGGCAAAACGAGGAGAACGTGCTGTAAAAGCAAGCACTTGCTGTACCAATCTATTATTAACTTTATACACAACGCCATCAAGTTCATAGGGTAATGTATCGCGTATTGTTTCCATTTTCTCACAAAAATTTAATGCTTGTTGCGAATTTTTACATAATTCACTTTCTTTAGAAATAGCGAAACCAAGTTTACTAAGTCCTTGCATTAATGCTTCTTGTGTTTTCCAAAGACTAAGCCCTATTTCATCTTCTGCTTGTGGAATTATGACTTGTCCCACTCCATAGGCTAAAAAAATCAATTTTCGTTCTGCTGTAATTCTTGTATCAAGTTGACGGAGCGAACCTGCTGCTGCATTTCGTGGATTTGCAAACGTTTTTTGATTTAATTTTTTTTGTTTTTCATTTAATTTTTCAAAATCTTTTTTAAGCATTAAAACTTCACCACGCACTTCAAGACGTGTGAAAGGTAAATTTTCCCCTAAGTGTTGTGGTACATTGCGAATAGTACGAACTGCAGAAGTAATTACTTCTCCTTCTTCGCCATCACCACGAGTTAATGCCATAACAAGCTCACCATTTTCATAAATAATTTCTGCTGCTAAACCATCAAGTTTAGGGTCTGCCCACCATGTATCAAGGGTTATAGTAGAAAGTTCTTTATAGGGATTTTCTTTAATAAAATAATTTTTCCCTTTTTGTAAAAATGCCTCATATTCTTCTAAAGAAAAAACATTATCAAGCCCATACATACGTAATCTATGTTTTTGCGTTGCAAGAAAAGAAAGCACTTCTCCACCAATTTTTTGGGTAGGACTATCTTTTGTAATAAGTTCTGGATATTGATTTTCAAGAGCTACTAACTCCTTGAAAAGAACATCATATTCTTGGTCACTTATTTCTGGATTATCAAGAGTATGATATAATTTATTATGTCGTTTTAACTCTTTTTTTAAAAAAGTTAATCGTTCAATATCTATTTCTTTTTGTGTTTTTTTTGGTTCTTTAGTTTCAAAGAAAGAAAATTGCTCTGCCATAATTTTATCTTCTTTTATTATCTTTCAAATATGTTATAGAATATTTTTAATAACATTATTATATATCTTCGTTTGTACCACTAACAACTAAATAATCGCGTAATGCTCTTATTCTATCACGGATTTGAGCTGCTTTTTCAAATTCTAATTCCTTAGCAGCACTTCGCATTTCTTTTTCAAGTTCTGTAATAAGTTTTGCAATTTCTTTAGGTTCTTTTGGTATTTCTTGTTGTTCATCTTTAACCTTTTTGCCTTTCTTACCTTTTTTATCTTCAGGACGATAAAGATTATCAAGAGGACTTTGCATTGATTTAATAACAGTTTGCGGAGTAATGCCATGTTCTTCATTAAATGCCATTTGCTTAGCACGCCGTCTCATGGTTTCATCAATGGCTGCTTGCATAGAACCTGTTATACTATCAGCATATAAAAGAACACGACCATTACTATTTCTTGCAGCACGTCCAAAAGTTTGGATTAATGCTCCAGTGGAACGCAAAAAACCTTCCTTGTCTGCGTCCAAAATAGCAACAAGAGAAACTTCTGGAATATCAAGACCTTCACGCAAAAGATTTATCCCTACAAGAACATCAAATTCTCCAGCTCGTAAGGCTTTAATAATTGCTATACGCTCCAATGTATCAATATCAGAATGTAAATATCTTGTTGCAACACCCATATTTGCAAGATATTCTGTTAAATCTTCTGCCATACGTTTAGTAAGTGTTGTAATTAAAACACGCTCACCTTTTTCAATTCGTGCTTTACATTCACCAACTAAATCGTCCATTTGTCCTTTTGTTGGTCTAATTTCAATAGGAGGATCCACAAGTCCTGTTGGACGAATAATTTGCTCAATGACAAGTCCTTGACTTCTATCTAATTCCCATTTTGCTGGTGTTGCTGATACAAAAATACTTTGATGTATACGCTTTAAAAATTCCTCAAACATAAGGGGTCTATTATCCAAAGCAGAAGGCAAACGAAAACCAAAATCTACAAGTGTAGTTTTTCGAGATCTATCTCCTTTATACATTGCTCCCACTTGTGGAATACTAATATGCGATTCATCAACAAACAAAAGAAAATCTTTAGGAAAATAATCTAAAAGTGTTGCAGGTGCTTCACCACATTGACGATTATCTAAATGGCGTGAATAGTTTTCAATACCATTACAATAGCCAAGCTCTTGCATCATTTCCAAATCTAATTGGGTACGTTGTTCTAATCTTTGAGCCTCAACTAATTTATTTGCTTCTTTTAATTCAATTAATCTATGCATTAATTCTGTGCGTATATCGTCCATTGCTCGCACTAAGTTATCTTGATCTGATACATAGTGACTTGCTGGATAAATAACAGTTTTGGAAATTTGCCCAAGTGTATTACCTGTTAAGGGGTCAATTTCCAAAATACGCTCTAATTCATCACCAAAAAACTCAAGATGTAAAGCTCTCTCATGCTCATACGCTGGAATAATTTCCAAAACATCACCACGAACTCTAAATGTCCCACGGTGAAAATCATAATCATTTCTTGTATATTGTACTTCAACAAGACGTTTTATTATATCGTCCATGCTTATTCTTTGCCCTTCTTCTATGGGGATAATAAGCTTTGCATAAAATTCTGGTGAACCCAAACCATAAATACAAGAAACTGACGCAATAATAATAACATCTCGACGGGTTAAAAGTGCGTGTGTTGCTGCGTGCCGTAATTTATCAATATTATCATTGATAGAGCTATCTTTTTCTATATATGTATCAGAAGAAGGAACATACGCTTCTGGTTGATAATAATCATAATAACTTACAAAATATTCCACAGCATTTTCTGGAAAAAATTCCCGAAACTCTCCATAAAGTTGTGCTGCCAATGTTTTATTATGAGCTAAAATTAAGGCTGGTCTATTGGTTCTTGCTATTACATTTGCCATAGTAAATGTTTTTCCAGAACCTGTTACCCCTAGCAAAACCTGATCTTGCACGCCTGCTTCTATATTAGCTACTATCTCATCAATAGCTGTTGGCTGATCCCCTTTAGGACTATATTTTGTAACTAATTTAAAAGGTCTTTGTTCCATAATATTCTCCGTTTTAAATTATCACCTATTCTTAATCACATGGCAAGAATTTCTTTTTAAATTTATTTAAGATATGTTAATATTATTGAGAGAAGAACTTTTGAAAAAGTTCCCCTCTCAAACTCTCCCCTCAAAACTTTTTAATTTAAAAGCTCTGTTACATACAAAAGAGCTTTTTTATTTTTATAAGAAAAATTTTTTTATTAATGTCTAAGATAGACAACTTTATTGAAGTTTGTTTCAATAAACTTGCTTAATTGAGGAAACTTAAGAAAAATTATAGAGTTTTAACCATTACAACAAAGAAAATTACAGATAAAAACAGTGTAACTCTCAAAAAATACTTATTATTTTAAAAACATACCCTATTCAATATGACAAATAAAAAAAGCAAGCATTATACCAAAAATGTAAAATAACACATAAATAAAAATTTTTGTATTTATCCCATACTACACCCAATATAATGGAAGGAAAAAATGTTAATATTCCCATCAAAAAATTATGTGTAAAAAGATGAGATAATGCAAAAATGATTGATGTAATACTATTAGCTTTTGAAATATATAAAAATTCTTTTTTTTCAATTAATTGTGCTAAATTTTCTTGTAATAATACACGAAAAATATATTCTTCAATAAACGCCACCCAAACAAGCCTTATCCATTGTTCTTTATAAAGAGGCTCAAAAAAAATACCAATAAATCCAAGTAAAAAAGCAATAAAAAAAACAGAATAATTTTTTTTAGGAAAATTTTTACTTGGATTTAAATATGGTATACTTTCAAAAAATATATTTTTTAATGTTTCAAAAAAAATTCTCAATAACGAAAAAAATTTTATTTCCATATAGAGCCTAAACATCTACCAGCATTTTGATAAATTTCTAATCGAGTACAAGACCCTAAATCACAAGCTTTTTTTAAATCTGCACATGCTTCTTCCGTATTTCTAAGTAAAAATCGAATATCACCTCTATTAATATAAAGTTCTGGCATAGTTGGCATAAAACTTATAGCCCTGCTATATTCTCTTTCTGCATCATTAAATTTATTTAATGCACGTAATATATTACCTTTATTATAATAATATACACCTTCAACAGGATAAAGAGAAATTGCCTTATCAATAATTTCTTTTGCTTTTTCTAATTGTCCATTTTTTTGATAAACAACAGCTAGGGCATTATATGCTTCAGCATCTTCACTATGCTGAGAAACAAAATTTTCAAGTATCTTAATTGAATCTGTATACATTCCCATTTCATACATTGCTAATGCTTGATTATATTGAACAACAGGTTCATCTGGAAATTTTTTATTATATTCAAACAAAGCCTTTAATGCTTGTTCTGGCTTACCTTCTGCTATATATACATTTGCCATACCAACAACAGCTTCAACTAAAAAAGGGTCAAGTGATAAAGCTTGTTTAAAAGCTGATTTTGCTTCCATGATTTTATTTGCTTTAAAATATGCCATACCTAAATTAGTTTGCAATGCAGCAGAGTTTGGAGAAAGGGAAACAGCTTCTTTTAATGTAAGTTCTGCAAATTCAATTTGTCCACATTGTAAATAACTCATTCCTAAGCCATTTAATAAAATAGGATTTTTTTGTCTACTACTAGCTTGCAAAAATAATTGGATACTTTTAGAGCAATCCTGTTTTGTATAAGCCTCAACAGCTTCGCTAATATCAATAGGTTCTAATTTTGCATCTGTACTTACAGTAGAAGACCCTCCAGCACACCCACTAAGTACTATACTTATAAAACAACATACATAAAAAATTTTTTTCATAAATATTCCTTATAGATTAACTCTAGTGAAATATCTCTATCAAAAATAAGTGGGCTGCCAAAAGTTGGAATAAACACAACTTTAAACATATCCTTACTTTGAATTTTTATTATACAATCTTGCGATAATCCTAATTTATTAATAAATAATTCATAGGAATTAAAGCTAAGATTTTTTTCATTAACAGAAACAAGTTGTACACCATCAGCTATTTGAAATTTTTTTATAGGCTCATCTTTGATATACGCAATTACCTCATTTGATGAAAACACTAATTTTACAGTTTCACCCTGCATAAGAGCAAGAGATTTTGCCTCTATTTTTGCATCAATTATTTGTGAAACTGTTTCTGTTACTCCTTTATTATATCCCCACAAAATTTCAATGGTTATTCCTAATAATATACCCAATAAGCCAAGTGTTATCATTAGTTCTAAAAGAGTAAAACCAGCATTTTTTTTTGCTTTCACCAAACAAGGCTCAATCATAAATAATCCTATTTATCTACTTCAGCACCATAAATATCTTGGTCTTCTCCTTCCCCACCTTCTTGTCCATCAGCACCAAAACTCATAATTTCAAAAGGTGTTTTTTCACCTGGTACAATATAAATATAAGGATTTCCCCAAGGGTCATCTGGAAGTTTTGCTATATAACCATTGGTAGGATAATTTTTAGGAGTTTTACCTACAACAGGTTTTTCTACCAAAGCTTTTAAACCTTGTTCAGTTGAAGGATAAAAACCATTATCTAAATAAAATTTCTTTACAGCAGTTGATAAATTTTCAATTTGCATTTCTGCTTGCACAACTCTAGCTTTATGTGGTTCGTCCATAAATTGTGGAGCAACTATCGCACCTAAAATACTTAAAATAACAAGAACAATCATAAGTTCCAAAAGTGTAAAACCTGCATCTTTTTGCCATTTTGTTTTCTTTTTCATTGTGAGTAACTCCTTTATTTTACGTAACGATAGCACCAACGTACATAACTTGTAAAAACTATACATATTGATACCATATTTATTTGATTTGTACCATTACCAATTTTTGTCAATAAGCGAAAAACTTTACTTGCATCACTAACTAATTGAATTGACGGTACAAAACTTGAATTTTCTTCAAATATTTCTCTAAACCATTGCTCTTCACGTATTTTACCTTTATTTTTACGTGCTATAACTATTTGCTTTGCCAACGAACTACTTTTTTCTTTTTCTGTACATAAAGCTTCAATAATAAGTGGATCAAGTGTATTAATATTCATAGGTCCACCACTCCACACTGTAACAAGATCCAATAATCCTTTGCTTTGCTTTCCACCATAAAGTACAGTTTTTACTATATGTTCATCTATATTATTCCAATGAATAAGCGTTAATTCCTGTGGATTGTTAAATAATTTTTTTGTGGGAAAACGTTTTACAGTATCCGTTACGTATGCTTCTTGTATTTCATTTTCAAGATCATTATATCCTGTCCAAATAAGCATAGCATTTATCATTTCTTCAGCAATAAATTGACTACTACTGTCAGAACCTTTAAAACCATTTTTTCTTAATATTATTTGAATTAATCGTGATAAAATTTCTTGTGCTTCTATGGCTAATTGTCGTCCACTATCAGAAAAAGGAACTATTGTATTCAAAGGAAATAATGCATTTTCATCAAAAAACTCCATAGAAATATCTTCTGATTCAAAAATAGAAGATGCTGCATTATACATAGTAGTTAATTCTTCTATTGTATAATATTCCTTATTTTCTTCCATTAATTTTGTATTATATAGCAATAACTTTGTAGCAATATTTTCTGACGACTCTAAAAGTAGCTTTCCTCTTATTGTAATCTTACTCATACTTGAAAGTGCATGGTCATAAAAAACATACTTACTAAGTTGTGTTGCAATAACAGACAAACCAGCTAAAATTAAAAGAACAATAATTAATACTGCCCCTTCATTATTTTTTTTATTTCTTACCATTTACTTTCCTAATATAAGGCATAATTGGAACAAGATATGTTTCCACTTCCTCTTGATTTTTTATTTTGTACTCAAAACGTATCCCCTGTGGATAATAATCTTTATCATTTTCTGCCAAAGATAAAAAATCAGTAAAGTATTGTCCATTATACAAAATAGCTATTTCAAAATATTCAAGTTGTTTTAATAAAATTAATTCCTCCCAAGTAGTTATAATATCTATTTGAGCATATTTTCTTTCTCTCCGTACTAAATAATAACCTTTTTTACCTTTTCGTAAAACATATTGCACAATTACAGGTAAAGGTGTTTCATAGGTTTCCATATTATATAACGAAAAAGTAGTATAAAATGTTATTAATATTTCTTCATCTATTTCCTTTTGCTCTGATTCAATAACAGAAGAAAATACAGGACTAAACTCCTCAAATTCCTTAAAAATTGGTGCTGGTCCACCATTTCTTTCTAAAGCAATATTACAAAAATCATTATCTAAAATTGCTTTAATAATTCTTTTTTCCTCTTGAGCCACCACAATATTTTTACTATCTTTTCCATACTGTAAAACCATATCGTATGTTGAAAAAAGAATAACACCAATAATCCCTGTTAAGGTCATGGCAATGAGTAATTCAATTAATGTAAAACCATCATTCTTTTTCATAAAAACCTATGGTAAAATATATTCAAATAAAAATATACGTGGAGGTTGTTGATTTTTATCTTTAAATTCAATTTGATATAATGTAATTGGAATTTCAGCACTAATAGTTTTTGTTTTTGTTTGCCATTCAATATGTGGATATTCAGGAGCTAAACTTCCAGAACTTGCAATTTCTTCTCCTTTTTTTATTTTTTCTATAATAATTTCTCTTCCTTTATATAAAATTACATCTTGCCATACAGAGTCAGCGATTTGCTGTTGCGAATCCCCTACTTGTCGCACAACTACAACTGCAACAATGCTTAAAATCACTAAAGCAATTAATACTTCTAATAAGGTAAAGCCATTATCTACTTGATCCATAACGTACTACACTCATGGCAAGGATAAACATTTTCTTATCATCTAATTGAATAGAACATTTTTCAATTTTTAAATCATCATATTTTTCAATATGATAAATTAAATTCATACACTCATCTAAATATAAACCTGAAAATTGTAAATCAACTTGTTCTATTACATTTGCAAGTACACTTTCCGAAGGAGTTAATGCTTCCAATTTAGTAGCAATATGTAGTTTTTCAGCTTCATCAGTAATACGACTAAATAAAGCTCCTCCATTTTGTTTTTGTTTTTCCTGTGTTAATAAAGGAATTTCTTGCTCATAAATAAGAAATTCAGCGTAATTTTTTTGTAATACTTTATTTTCCTTTTGATAACCTTGTATAGAAACAATTAAACTACCAACTATTATAAAAAAAAGTACTGCAACACCAATTAATATATAATAAAAAATTTTTTTAATCATACTTACTCCACAATTTCCAAAGAAAGTTTAAAATTTATTTGAAAATTATTTTTCATATTTTTCTTTTGAATAAGTGTTGCTTGACTTATTTTTATGTTTTGGAAAAAATCTACTTTTTCTAATGCATTTTTAAATAATTCTAATTCATCGTAATTTAAAATATTCCCTTGTAATGTAACTATCTTTTTATCAACAATAAATTGCTCAATTAAAATATTTTCATTTTGTGGAACATTATTATGAATCGCCATTAATATTTGCAAGATACTTGAAGAGCTTGTAGGCAACGCACTTTCATTTATTTTACTTTGTAAAACACTTTTCATTTGTTTATAACTTTTAAAATCAGGTGCTTGTGGTGCTAAATTTTTATAAATTTCATTAATCCTTGTGGTATAAAATGTATTTTCATTTTTTAACTTTTGCACATTACTTGCTAACCAAACAACACAAGATAAAGCACAAAATGCACCAAAACATAGTGGAATGATTTCTTTTTTGACAGATGAAAATGTCTTTTTTGACGAAGAAATAATATGTTGTGTAAAATTAAAACTAGGAGCATAAATACGCATACCCAATGTTTTTTGGATAAATAATTTTGCAACTTTTGCTTCTATACTTTCTAAGCCTTGAGGAACACTTGTATAAATATTAACCTTTTTTTGTCTTATTTTAAGGTTTTTTAAAATACTTTGTAATTTTTTTAAAATCTTTTCTTGTGTAGAAATAATTTCATTTTCTGCTACAAACAAAGCTTGAGATGAAAAAATATGTTTAAACTTTTCTAATTCACTTGAAAGTATTATTATAGTATCATTATCAACAATTAAATCTTGTAAAATAATTTGCCATGCAGAATAAAGAGCCTTTTCTTCTACTTGTACTCCACCTAACATTTGAATTTGTTTAAAATAAGAAACAATGCCATTTTTACATTGAAAAACGCAAAGTCTATTTCCCATTAATCCTATAAATGTATTATTTTTTTTAGCAATATTATCTAAATTTAAATAAGGAAAAGGAAAAAAAGAAAGATGTAAATCTGTAACTGTTTCTAATAAAAAAGTTTTTTTCCATAATTCAAGAATTTTTTTAGAGCAAGAAGCAGATAAAATATTTGTTTTACGTTTAATAAAAGAAGAATGATCAAAAAGAAATTTACTTTCTAAATTTTCAATATTTGGAATTTCTGAATCCATGAGAATAGTTAACGCTTTTAGAGCCTTTGTATTTCCCCAAAAAGGAAATTCCCAATATTTTACTAAAACATTTTTAGGAGATAAACATATATATATTGATGAAAAAGTATTTTTTATTTCACCTAATTGTGTAAAAATTTCTTGTAATAATTCTTCTGGATTTTGTTTTGTATGAGTAATTTTACTTTCTTTTATTAATTGTAATAAAAAACATCGCTTTTCCCATAAGGAAATATGCCAAAACGTATCATATTCAAAAATTACCAATACATTATTATTCATACATTATCTCTACAAAATATTTACACTTGGTCTTCCAAGTGAACCTGTAATTTTCATTTTAACTTGCCCATACTTATTAATTGCTTTTAACGTATTTTTTGGGGTAAATGTTTCATTAATATCTTTTTTATCAATTTTTACAAGAGCATCAACATTAATATTTGTTGCTAATAATTGAAAATAATTAATATATGCAGTACCAGAAAAATCTGCATTAATCACAGAACTATTTGCTTTTATATGAAATCCTTTTAAATCTTGTTTTTCCCAAGTAGCTTCTCCTTTAAGATTAATAGCAGAAATAGTATCATTTTTCAAAATAGGAATATTATGTTTTATAGAGCTATCATTAACAAAAAGTTCTATATTCCCGTTACTTTCATGAATTAATGGTCTGTTTTGTTGCATAGGAATAGTAGTATGTAATTTTGTATTTACAGTACCTTTTGTAACAGTTCCTAAACTTGCAATATAAGGATTAGAATAAAGAGCAAGCATTTTTTTTATAGCTAATGCATTTATATTAATATCTACAATAAGATTTTTTAAATTAAATATTGAATCGATACAAATAGTTCCTTGCATAGTTCCATCAAATAAATCTAAATTAATGCCTAAGCCTTTTTTCCATAATAATACTTCTATTTCAGCATTATTTATTAAAATATTTTCTTTTGTTTTATAACTTACATTAGTAAGCAAAACTTTTTGTTGTATAAGACTATATTCAATATTTTGAATAAAAATATTACGTTTATTAAATTCTGCAACAATTTGTTGAGATTTTTCTTGTATTATATTGTCAAGCTTCATATACCCATAAAAGCAAGAATAAGAAAAAATAAAAACAATAACATATAAGAAAAATTGTTTATACGAAGAAGAAACAGTATACGCAAGCATACTATTTTTTGAAAACAAACGAAAATTTTTTATTTTTTGCCAAAAATTATACATTTATAACCCGTGCAAGTTCTATTAAAGAAGTAATACCTTGAGCAACTTTTACCATACCATCTTGAACTAATGAATACATTCCAGTTTGTAATGCAGCCTCCCGAATAGTATTTGCGTCTTTTTTTTCAGCTGTAAGTTTTTTAATCATATCAGTAACAGGCATCATTTCGTAAATTGCTATACGTCCTTTATAACCTGTATGCATACAATGTGTACAGCCAACTTCCTTATATAAATGTTTATCCATATAGGAAATTGCTGTTCCAAGCCTTTGTTTTTCTTCTGCATTTGGAAGATAAGGTTCTTTACAATGAGGACATAAAACCCTAACTAATCGTTGAGCAATAACTCCTCGTAATACAGAAGCAAGCAAAAATGGTTCTACTTCCATATCAAGCAAACGACTTATAGCACTTGGTGCATCATTAGTATGCAAAGTTGAAAAAACAAGGTGACCAGTTAAAGCTGATTGCACAGCAATAGAAGCTGTTTCTGTATCCCGTATTTCCCCAATTAAAATAACATCAGGGTCTTGCCGAACTAAGGAACGCAACCCACTAGCAAAGGTTAACCCAATTTTACTATTTACTTGTACTTGTCCTACGCCTTCAAGTTCATATTCCACGGGGTCTTCAATAGTTAAAATATTTCTATTAGGGGAAGCAATTTCTTGTAAAGCAGCATATAATGTTGTTGTTTTACCACTTCCTGTTGGACCTGTAACAAGGATAATACCATTAGGCATATTAATAAAATTATACATAGTTTTCAAACATTCGCTATTTAATCCCAATTCAGTTAATGATAAAACTTTTTCAGATTTTTCAAGCAAACGTAACACAATTCTTTCCCCAAAGGAAGTTGGTAAAGTTGAAACCCGTAAACCAACCTCACGCTCCCCCAAAGCAATGGTTATTCTCCCATCTTGAGGCAATCTTTTTTCTGCAATATTAAGTTTTGCCATAACTTTAACACGCGAAACAATGGCAGGGTGATAATTTTTATCTAATTTATGCCTATCATACAAAATACCATCTAAACGAAAACGCACACGCGATTCATCTCTGTATGGTTCAATATGTATATCACTAGCTCCAAGCCTAATTGCTTGCGCTAAAATATGGTTCACAAATCGAATAAAAGGTGCTTCATTGCTATCATCAAGCACATCACTAATATTATCTTCATCAAAATTAAATTCATCATTATCATTTTTTTGCAAAAAATCTTCTGCATTGGAAGTAGAAGTTTCATTGAAAGCTATATTAATAAGAATTTGAATTTGATTTTTTTCTGCTAAAATGGGACGAACAATATTTTCACCTAACGTAAATTCAATTTCTTGATTTAAAAGCCAAGCTTTTACATCAGAAAAAGCAAGAATTAATTCTTCCCCATAAAAAATTGGCACAAGAGAATTTTTTCTTAGCCATTGTAAAGGAAAAGAACAAATAACTTCATTCTCAATTTTCCAATTACTTTGTTCATTTTTAACTAGCTCACTTAAATCCTTAATATATTCAATATCATACTCTTTTGATAACAACATAAGATATTGATTTTCTTCAATTTTATTTTCTTCAAATAAAATTTGACATAAGGGAATATGCAAAAAATCTGCTTTTTGCTGATATTGTATTATTTCTTCTTCTGTAAGAGTAAGAAAATGCATATCTACTTGAGCCATAAAAATTCCATTAATTCACAAAAAGAGGTTTCATAAGTTTTGGTTTACTCATAATAGGTAAACCAAGTCCATTTTTTCCAATACTTGTTTGATGTAATATTTGTTGTTTTTCTGCAGTAATTGTTTGTGCTTCATCAAAACTTCTTATTACTTTTGGGGTAATAAAGACAAATAAATTTGTTTGATTTCTTTCTTTTTGACGGGATTTAAAGAGCCAGCCAAAACCAGGAATTTTAGATAAACCAGGCACTTCTGATTGTTGATTACTTGAATTATCGTCAAGTAAACCACCAATAACAGCAGTATGTCCATCTTGTAATAAAATTGTTGATTTAAGAAATCTTTTTCTTGTGGTAGGAGCAACAATTTGATCCCCATTAGTAAGAGTAAGTAAACCTTGCGTTACACGACTTATTTCTTGTTCTACTTCAAGGCGTAAAGCACCACTTTCACTAATTCTTGGAACAATTTTTAATTTAACCCCAACATCTTTATAATCCATTGTTTGTGTTGTAAAATTAGCGTCATTACTTGCAGTTGATTCTTTTGTAAAAGGAATATTATCTACAACTTCAAAGCTAGCTTCTTCATTATCTAATGTTAGAAGTTGCGGTGTTGCTAATACATCTATATCTGTATTTCCTTTTGATAAATTTAAAATAGATTGTACATTATATTGTGTACCTCCAACAGAAAAAGCATTTGTAAGAATAGTTCCAATACTAATCCCCGAAGGAAGCGATACTACTTTATTAGACCCAAGCCCAATAGTACCACCGTTTAAATTAACGCCACCAACAATGCCGAGTTTATCTTTTTCTGTGCCAAGTCCCCAATTTATACCAAAAGCACTTGTAGATTCACTACTTACTTCCATAATAAGGGCTTCAATAAAAACTTGTTTTCTAACAATATCCAATTTTTTAATAATTTCATTAAGAGCATCAAATTCATCAGAACGAGCTGTAATAACAAGACTATTTGTTGATTTATCAGGAACAACTTTAATATCTTTTGAAAGAACAGTTTCATGTTCTTCTTCTGGATTGAGCGAAGCAACTTGCCTTTCTAATAAGGAATTAATTACTTCTGCAATATCTTCAGCTTTTCCATTTGATAAACGCACATGATGAACATCACCTTTACCTTTTGGTGTGGGGATATCAAGTTCTTTTAATATTTTTTTAGCAACAATAACAGATTCAGCATCAGCATATAAAATAATACTATTTGTTCTTTCATCAGCTTGTACCATGCTTACGCTAATTCCACCTTTTTTTGCAATTTCTTCATCACGACTTTTCAACATATTTAATAAAGAAAGAGCAATAGGTTTTGCACTACCATGCACAAGTTTTATAACTTCTGTTCCCCCTTTTTGCTTACTATTTTCCACTTGTTCAATAAAAGCAAGGGCTGTATCCATAGAATCTTTAGGAGCAGTAATGGCAAGAGTATTTGTAGGTGCATAAGCAGAAATATAATAATCACGAACTAAAATTGATGGTAAAATTTTTGATAATTCTTGTGCAATACCATTTTTTAAAGGAATAATTCTTGTTTCAATAGTTTGAGGTACTGCTGTTTTCTCTTTTCCTATGGTAGTTTTTCCTTGTTGAACCCCATCTTTAAAAGGAATTACAGAATACACATCACCAGTTTTTTGTACAGCAAAACCATGTACTCGCATAATAGCTATAAAAGTTTCAAAAGCTTGTTCTGCACTAATAGTAACAGGGGAATAAATAGTTACAGACCCTGAAACATCAGGAGTTGTTACAATATTATATCCTGTCATTTCACTGATATACCGAATAAATTGATGTATATCAGCTTGTTGAAAATCCATTTTTATACCATTTTGTTCTGTTTTCGTATTTGCAAAGGAAACAGAATAAAAAACACTAAAAAAACTCAATACAAAAAACAGTGCAACAAGAACATTTTTAACTTTTACCATACAAACCTACTTTAATGTATATTGAATTAATTGATATTTATTTTGTCTATATATTTTTAACATAAAGGTATCTTTTGAAGCTAATTGTGTAAGTTTTGTTAAATCATTATAAGATAAAAGAGGAAATTCATCACATTGAACTAACACATCACCTGACATAAGAGCAAGTTCATCAAAATATGAACCTGTTTTTAAATCATGAATTTTTAATCCTTGCACATTGTTTTCATTATAACTTACAAGAGTAATATATTGTAATGCTGTTGATATATTTCCAAATAAATTCATAAGTTCTTGCTTTGAAAGGGTATAATATTCATCAGCACGGATTATTTTTTCTTCACTTCTAAGTAAAAGTTTTTCTTTTTTTCCTGCTTGCGAAATAAAAACTTCTTCCCGAGTAATTTCTTCAATTTTCCAATTTGCAATATTTTCAGACAATGCATACAATTTTTGTTCAGAACCATTAACAATAATTGCACGATTATTTTTATTGTTATTAGAATCAATAATAGTACCAACAAGCTTAACATCTAAAGAACTAACAGGAATATCACCAGTATTTCTTATTTCATGAGTAACTTGTTTTGTATTTTTTTGAACAAATTTTTGTGGAGAAACAGCCATACCACCAAATAAATTTGCTTTTATAATTTGTGTATAATCATCTGTTTGTGTATCTTTTTCAATTATAAAATTAGCCATAGTATTTTTTGGCAATACAACAATATCTTGTTGAAAATTTATAGTAGCACTAGCCAAAAACCAAGCAGAAAGTATGATAAAAACATAAGATACTATTTTCAAATTTATAAATTGCATACTACCCTGCCAGACTGCTCATTTCAAAAATTGGTAACATAATAGCTATTACAACAAATCCAACAAAACTACCCAAAATTAATATCATTACTGGCTCTAAAAGAGAAGTAAGAACTTGTACCTTACTTGTTAAATTTGAATCGCAATCATCAGCTACCCATAAAAGCATAGCACTTAATGTTCCACTTTTTTCACCTGCAGAAATCATATTTTGTGCTAACGGAGGAAAAACTCTTGTATCTCCCATATAAAATGAAAGTTCTTTTCCTTCCTGTACGCCATTAATCATTTTTTGTATTAATTCATGTATAATAACATTATCAACAATAGATTGTACAATTTTTAATGCTTTTAAAAGTGTCACCCCATTATTTACAAGCATACCAAGAGTTCTTGTTAATTGCCCTACAACAATAAGGCGATAAACAGGAGAAATTAAAGGAAGACGAAATAGCATATTATGCCAAAATCTTTTACCTTTTTCTGTTTTTCTTCCCTGTTTAAATAAAATAATAATACCCACAATAAAAAGAAGTAAAATACTCCATGAAGAACGCACAAAACTACTCATAGCAAGTAAAATTTGTGTAGCAAGTGGTAATTCCTTACCCATATCAGCAAAAATTTGTGTAACTTGTGGAACTACGTATGTTAATAAAAAAACTATAATCAATATCCCAATAATAAACATAAAAATAGGATATGCTAATGCTGATTGCATTTTTCTTTTTAAAGCAACTTGTTGTTCAATATGATCAGCATATCGTTCAATTACAAATTCTAAAGAACCAGATTCTTCCCCAGCACGAACCATAGTTATAAGTGTTTGTGAAAAAAAAAGAGGAAACTCCGCCATACTATCAGCCAAAGAGCTTCCCGTACAAATTTTATCTCGCATTTGTGCAAGACATTCTTTCATTTTTGGATTTTCACTTTGCATACAAAGGTATGAAAGAGCTTTATCTAACGGTAATCCTGCTTTAAAAAGTGTTGCTAATTGCCGAATTACAGCTGCAATAGTAACAACAGAAACACTTTTCTTGCCAATTTCTATGCTTTGCAATGCACCTAAAAAATCAAGAAATTTATCCCATAAAGAAAGATTATTTGTATTTTTTTTCTTAATCTTTTGTGTTGTAAGATTAATTTCTAATGGAATAAGTTCTTGTGATTTTAAAGAAAAAATAGCCAAACGTTCAGAATCTGCTTCCAAAAAACCTTTAACCTTT
The DNA here is from genome assembly GCA_020024815.1 of Mailhella sp. Taxonomy (GTDB): domain Bacteria; phylum Desulfobacterota; class Desulfovibrionia; order Desulfovibrionales; family Desulfovibrionaceae; genus Taurinivorans. The sequence goes on along the minus strand of JAHHTE010000008.1, from coordinate 5,581 downwards.
TTTCCCTGTTTTGTAACTGCTTTATAAGAAAATGTTGGCATACATAAAAAAATAGTTGGGGCTATAATTAGCCCCAACTGCTAAAAGTTATTAATCTCTTCTACTTCTGTAAGTACGAACTGCAACAAGACCAAGAGCAATAATAACCAATGCTACGAAATCATACATTGCATTAGAACCAACGGTACAACCACTATTATCATCTGGAATAATAACTCCATTACCAGCTGTTGGAGTTTGTGGTAATGCGTCCGCATATACAAAAGTTGGGTCTTTTATTTTCTTTTCTGTCTTATCTGTATCAAATTGTCCACCATCTTGTACTGTAAAGTTTACATAGTATGCAGTACCAGCTTTTAATACTGTATCCTTAGTTAAAGGAGTTTCTAATTCTCTATCAGTAACCCAGAATAAACCTTCTTTTGTAATATCAGCTTTATCTACAAATTTAAATTTCAAAACATTAGTTGCATCAATGAATTTTTCTACATGTAAACCACTTACAGGTAAATTATTACCCATAATTTGTATTGCAAATACACCTACATTACCTGATGACGCAATATCAGCAGTAAAGTTTACAGAACCAAAGTAACCAGCACCTGCTTTATCTTTAATTGCTTCTTCATCAGCTTGTGCTAAAGGTTGTTCTTCGATATTAGAAAGAGCGGATTGGCTACGATCACTATTATCATTAAAGTAACTTGGTTCAACATCACCAACAAAATCACCTGCTTCTGTTCCTGGTAAGAAACCAAATACTACTTCATTGCCTACAACAGTTGCTACAACTGGAATGTTTGCAATAGCTGGTAAATTACCTGCTTTTTCAAGAGCAAAAGGATCTTGACCTAAGATTACAAAGTCAGCAAAAAGTCCTTCTTTGATTTGTCCTACTTTATCATCTAATTTATGTTGGAAAGCAGAGTTTACGGTAATAGCATGTAATGCTTGTAATACTGTAATACGTTGGTCAAAATCATGATATGGAACTTTAGCCCCATCAACAGTTGCTGGATATTCTTTTTCTACACCAAGTTCTTTAATACCTGCTGTACCATAAATAGGTTCTGGAGCAGCTTTTTTACCACCAGGTTGTTGACCTGAAGACATACGAGTTGTTGCAGAAACAATAGATAATAAAGGTTTTTGAGGTGTTACACCAGTATCATTATGCATTGCATATCTATGATTCAAAAGAACAGCCCAACCCATAGGACTCATATTATATGCTCGTCCAGGACCCATAAAAATATCTCTATGACGTTCACCCCAATAATAAGTATGGTCTACAAAGTAAGAACTAATGATATGTTGGTCTCTCATTAATGTTCCATTTTGCAACTTATTTCTTAATTGAATACCCTTATATTCATTTTTGGTATCAAACTTATCTAAATACTGACCTAAAGTTGGATAATAATCTTTACCTACTGGATCTTTAGCTACTTTATCTTCTTGCCACTCCATAGCATTTACACCAGTCCAAACAGAACCATATCTTTTTACTTCTTCTGGTTTACTAATTGGGAATTGATCATAATTACCCATAAAACGTTGGATATGTTGTAATTCTTGCATTTGAGCATGAATAATTGTATGCCGAGAATCTTTTACTTGAGGATTTTTTGCCACAGCTTGTTCAATAAAGTTTACAACGTCATCATTTGCCCAACTACCATTTAAGTGAAATGCTACACTTTGTTTTTGTGTATGATAATCCATAACAGTTTTTGCACCAATATCAAAGGTACTTGTGCTAAGAGCATTTTCATTACCATAGTGAGAATCAGAACGGCAGAAGAATTGAGGGTCATTTACAGAAACAGTACCACCAATTACATAATGTGCATCATGTCCTTTTCCTGTTCTACCTGCTGGGTTAAAAGGAGGTACACCTTCTGGTTTTTTATAATAGCTAGCTGATAAATATCCTGTATATCCTTGAATAGATCCATCATAGGTATATTTCCAAGAACCTAAGAAAAGTCGATCTTTTACACCATTCTTTTGTAAAGTTTCTGCTGCAGAGCCTACTGCTGGTGTTTTATTTCCTAAATTATTTTTTGTTCCATCACCAGGATTCCATGTAGTAAGATCTTCACCCATTTTTGGACTATCAACACCAGGTTGACCGATAGTTCTTTGCATTGCATCACCATCAGTTTTCATTCCAGTCCAACCAAGGGCATAGTGGTTAGCTAATGTTGCCTCGCTTATACCTGTTCCTAAATTAGAATATACTCTAGGATTAATAGCTAAACGAAGTTTCATTTTACCTTCAGAAATAGCTTTTTGTGCCCCATTTAATAAGCTAGATAAATTATTTGCACCACCATTGTTTGCAGTTGTTACACCTTTTGACGCATAATCTTTAGAAGCATAACTAAATTCTTCACCTGCTTTTGGAATATAAATTTTATCTCCATTCTTAAAATCAGGAACTACATAACCTTGTGCACCTTCAATAAGAAGTCCAGTAAAGCATTCTACTGTTTTACCATCTTTCATGAGTTGGGCAGCATTAGGTTTCATTTGTATGCCTGGCAAAATAATTTTATTTGCTTTGTTTGGTGCTAAATCATCATTATTTTCTAAAGTAACCTCATATTGTACTTGTCCGCCATGTTCTACTAATGCAGCAGACTTAGCTTTATTATTAGGACTAATACGAGCTTGTTTTTTTAATACATCTGTTAATGCACCTTGAATATATTGTTCATTAAATAATTTTGATAACGCTTTTGTATTTGTAACAGCCATGTGTCCAGAAATATGGATAATATGCACATTATAACTGCCTAATTCACCTTCGGAAAGTTGTTCTTGGCTTGGATGTTTAAGTATATCAAGCATGGTATCATCATAACCAAAAGCTTGTATCCAATTAATTTGTTTTTCATTATATCCACGCTCTTTTGCTTTTGCAAGAAGCTTTTCTTGTAATGCCTTTAAAGTATCAATACCTGGTTCAGAAATAGGAGTAGGGTTTACATCAATACTTTGAATAGCTACTGCTGAAGGAAAATGGCTATGTGAATCAACAAAGCCAGGTAACATTACATTATTACCTAAATCAACAATTTTAGTACCTTTAACTTTGTACTGTTCTGCACCTTTTTGGTTACCAACATAAACGATTTTATCGCCTTGTACAACAACAACTTCTGCTTTTTTTGGTTCAATGTTTTTTTGTACTTCTTCAACACTTTCTTGCATAGTGTAAATAGTTCCACCTTGATACAAAGTATAATTAGTGGAAGCTTTTACAGGAGCAGCAAAGCTTGTGCTTGGCATTACCATAAAAGGAGATCCAAGCATAGAGCATATGCCATAGACTAGGAATTTCTTTCCAAAACCAACCATATAACTCTCCATAGTTAATTGTTTGTGATTTTTTTCCCATTAATAAGTAAAAATCAAAAATGCAATTAGTTCTAAAATTAGCCCTATGCTAATTTCAAACTAATACTAAGGTAGAATAAGGCACAAATACTATTTATAAAACATAACTCCAACCTCATTATCACTAAAGGTATAAAATATTTATTTCACAAATAGTTTTTTTATATTTCATAAATACTATAAAATGTCAATAGCTTTATGTAAAAAATACATAAATTTCTAGAATAGATTTACCAATATAAAACCTAAGAATAAGAAAGGACCAAAGGGAATTGCTTCCTGCATAGTTGAATTTTTATTATTTAAATATAATAATAAATAATAAAATATACCAGCTAATGATGAATATAAAAAAAGATATGGCATATCTTTTAAATTAATAAATAATCCTAACAAAAATAATAGCTTAATATCTCCCAACCCCAATGCATATTTCTTTCTTATATAATAATAGTATGCAAAAAGAGCCAAAGCTATCCCCCCAACAATTAAACTACTATAAAGAGAAGTATACGTTAGTTCATTTATATAAAACCCTATACCTATTCCATAGACAAATAAAAAAAACGTGATACTATCTAGCAATACATAATTATAAAAATCTATTAATACTGTTATAAAAAGCAGTTGATAAATAACAAGATAATAAACAAATTGAATAGATATACCATAAACATTATAAAGTAACACTAAAAGAATACTATTTAATAATTCAATAAAAGGATACGCTAGTAAAAGTTTTTTTTCACAATACCAACACTTTCCTCGTAACAAAATAAAGCTCACAAGTGGAATTAAATGCCACCATTTTAATTTATTTCCACAAAATAAACATTGGGATCTTGCTGTAAGAATAGGCAAATTTTGTGTATATCGTATCACTGTACAAGCAGAATAACTTCCTAACACAGCTCCCAATAACAGTATAGCTATAATCATTTATTGCCTTGCAACAAAAAATTTATTTAATAATTATATTTCAAATTATCATTTTTTTTTATAAAATACCCTTATTCAATATGTAAGTCAAAAGAAGAAAATATTATGGAACATCTTATTCTTTTTATTCCTTTATTTGCCCTTATACTGGATACTCTTTTAGGTGAACCTCCTCAATATATGCACCCTATTTGTTTTCTTGGAAATACAGCAACTTTTTTAGAAAAAAAATTACGCCATGATCAACAAAATCATAGTATAGCTTTTTTAAATGGATTATTAGCAAGTTTTATCTGTATAATTATTTTTTCTATAATTCCAACACTTTTCTTTTTATGTATAGAAAAATTTTTATCTTATTCTTTTTCTTTTCTTATTCCAATAATAGGTATTTTTTTCTCTACCCTTATTCTTTATATTTGTATTGCTCCTAATAGCCTCATAGAGCATATTCATTTTGTTACAAAAGAACTTGAAAATAATAATCTTATTGAAGCAAGAAAAAAACTTTCATGGATAGTTGGCAGAAACACAGAAAAAATGGAAGAAAGTGAAATTTCTCGTGCCTGCATAGAAACTTTATCTGAAAATTCTGTTGATTGTTTTTTTGCAAGTTTTATTTGGGCAATTATTGGATATTTATTATTTTCTTTTACTGGAATTATCTTTTTTATATCCCTACATAGAACATTAAATACTCTTGATGCCATGTGGGGAAAACGCAATGAAAAATATGAATTTTTTGGAAAATTTGTTGCTCGTTTTGATGATGTTCTCAATTATATTCCTGCTAGAATTTCTTTTATATTTATCATTATCGCCTGTTTATTTACTAAAAACACAAATATAAAAAAAGCAATATTCATTGGTTATAAATATCGTAATACTCTAGCAAGTCCCAATTCTGCTTGGGCAGAAGCTCCCTATGCTGGAGCATTAAACTTAAAACTTGCTGGTCCAGTAGTATATGGAGATTTCCATTGTGATTATCCATACATAGGTGAAGGTGAATTATCTGCTACCAAACAACATATTTATACAGCATTAGTTCTTTATAAAAATAGTATTATCATAGGAACACTTTTTACTATTTTATCACTTTTTATTATTAATAGTTTTAAATAATAATGTTTAGGGGGAAAACTTTTGAAAAAGTTTCTCCCCCTTACCTCCTTACAAAACTTTTTAATATTTTAGGTGTTATATATTTTTTTTAATTATTTAATAATTTCAATTT
>JAHHTE010000079.1 GCA_020024815.1 Mailhella sp. | reverse complement strand
GGGGAGAGTTTGAGAGGGGAACTTTTTCAAAAGTTCTCCTCTCAAAAAAATCATTTTAAATTATAATATATTTTTATTCTTCGTCTAAAAATCCTGTATCATCTGGTAGGTTTTCTTTACTTGCTTCTGTTCTAGCAAGTACATCACAGCGTTCATTTTCAACGTGTCCTGCATGGCCTTTTACCCAGTTAAACGTTACATTATGCTTACTTAATGCTGTATCAAGTTCTATCCATAAATCTTGGTTTTTAACTGGTTTTTTTTGTGAGGTTTTCCAACCATTTTTTTTCCAATTTTCTAACCAACCTTGCTTTATGGCTTTAGCTACATATTGAGAATCTGTATAAATATTGACTGTGCAAGGTTCTTTTAGTTTATTTAATCCAATAATTACCCCTAATAATTCCATTCTATTATTAGTTGTTTTATTAAAGCCACTAGCAAATTCTTGTTGTTTTCCTTTAAATTCTAAAATAACACCATAAGCGCCTGGACCAGGATTACCTAAACAAGAACCATCAGTATATAAATTAACTGTTTTATCTGTTGCAATATTATTGTTAAAAACACTTGCTTCAAAACTTTCTTCTTTTTTGGTTTTAGTTGTTTTTGTCCTTTTGGGTTTTTCTATTTTTTCTTCTGTTTTTTCTTCTGCAGTTTTACGCGTACGTGTTTTTTTAGGTTTTTCTTCTTGTATATTATTTTCTGTTTTTTCAATAAGTTCTGTTTTTTTAGTTTTACTTGTTTTAGTTGTTTTTTCTTCTTGAATATCTTTTTCTGCTGTTTTTGGTGGAACAGGAGCAATATCTAATAACGGCATAAAACTTGGCTCAAGAAAAGTATTTTCTTCATCATCATTCAAGCTATATGTATAAGAACAAGATTTATTAGGACAAGCTAAATGTTCACCACGTGCTTTTGTATTTTTACGTACCAAAATTGGTGAATCACATTGAGGGCAAGCTTGTGCCACAGGATAATCCCACAATGCAAAATCACATTTTGGATATGTACTACAAGAATAAAAAATCTTGCCACGTTTAGAGCTTTTTTCCACCAAAACACCTTCATGACATTTAGGGCAAGTTACACCTGTTGAAAAAGGTGCGGCATAATCACATTTTGGATAATTAGCACAAGCAAGAAAACGGCTACCAGTATGAGCTTTTTTCAAAATAACATTACCGCCACATTTTGGACATTGCCCAACAACTTCATATTCAGGAGCTGCTTGTAATTCTATTTCTCCTTGCTCGTTGCGTGTAAAATTGGAAGTAAAAGTACATTCAGGGTATCCAGAGCAAGCTACAAACTCACCACTTTTACCAAATTTAATTGTTAGAGGTTTTCCACATTTTGGACAAGGAACATTTGTTTCAACGCCTGCTTTAATAGCTTTCATTTCTTTTGAGGCATTAGCAAGTGTTGTATTAAAATCTCCTGAAAAATCAGAAAGAAGTTTTACCCATTGCAAATTACCGTCTGCCACTTGGTCAAGATTTTCTTCCATTTTTGCAGTAAAACCTACGTCCATAAGAGTTGGGAAATAATCACGTAATTGCGAACAAACAACAGTTCCCAAATCAGTTGGCACAAAATGTTTATTATCTAAACGCACATATTCACGGTCTTGAATTGTGGAAATAATAGTTGCATAGGTGGAAGGACGACCAATGCCACGTTCTTCAAGTTCACGAACAAGAGAAGCTTCAGTATAACGTGGACTAGGTTGTGTAAATTTTTGTTCTTTTGTTAATTGTTCTACTCCCAAAATATCTTGAGCAGAAAGTTTTGGAAGTTCTTCTTCTTTATCATCAGAACTACTAAGAACAGTTAAAAATCCAGGAAAAAGAAGTCTAGCCCCCTTTGTTTTCCATTGTGTTTCCACTGGATACATTTCTTTTTCAATATCTGTTTCAGGAGCAATATCTTTATTATTACAACTAATTGTAACAGTTGTATCATGGAAACGAGCATTTGCCATTTGTGAGGCAACAAATCTTGCCCAAATAAGCGAATATAAACGATATTGATCAGGTGTAAGAGCTGATTTTACTTCTTCAGGTAAAATGGTAACATCAACAGGACGTATTGCTTCGTGAGCATCTTGAATTGCTTTTTTACCTTTAAAATCACGTCCTTTTCCACCTTGAGCAAGAAAATCTTTACCAAATTTTTCTTCAATAAATTCTTTTGCTGCTTTTTTTGCTTCATCAGCAATACGAACAGAATCTGTACGCATATAAGTAATTAACGCAACTGTACCACGCCCCTCAATATCAATACCTTCATAAAGACGCTGAGCTGTGGACATGGTTCTTTTTGCTGGAAAACCTAAACGCTGGTTAGCTGCTTGTTGTAAAGTGGAAGTAGTAAAAGGAGCTTGTGGAGCTTTACTTCTTTCTTTTTCTTCAACACTTTCCACAATAAAAGATGAACTTTTTATTGCTTTTTCCAAAGCAAGTGCTTGTTCTTCATTTTGAATTTGAACTTTTTTCCCATTTACTTTAGCAAGTTCTGTTTTAAAAGACATATTGTCTTTTATAAGCATGGCTTTAAAATTCCAAAATTCTTCAGGAACAAAAGCAAGTCTTTCTTCTTCACGTTCCACAATAAGACGCAAAGCAACAGATTGTACACGTCCAGCAGAAATGCCACGTTTTACAGATTTCCATAAAAGAGGAGAAATTTTATACCCTACTAATCTATCTAAAATACGTCTTGCTTGTTGTGCTTCAAAAAGATGCGGGTCAATTTCTCTTGGGTGTTCAATGGCATCTTTTACTGCTTTTGCAGTAATTTCGTTAAATTGGATACGTTTAATATTTTTGGCAACATCTTTTATAGATTCAGCAATATGCCAAGCAATGGCCTCACCTTCACGGTCAGGGTCAGGAGCAAGATATACAATATCAGCTTTTTTTGCTGCTTCTTGTAAATCATTTACAACTTTTTCTTTTCCCTGAATAGTAACATATTTAGGCATAAATGTTGTTTCATCTACTCCAAGCTCACGAGAAGGCAAATCACGAATATGCCCTACACTAGCTTGCACCATATAATGATTACCAAGAAATTTTTTGATTGTTTTCACCTTAGCAGGTGATTCAACTATGATAAGGTCTTTGCTCATATCCATTCACTTTTGAAATGTTTTTTTAAGAAAATAATTCAAAGAAAAAAAGCGTCAAGTAAAATATGAGGATTTTCTAATATTTTTTCTTTTAAGGCTAAAATCGTTTACTTGCTTTTTTTAGCATACTATATCACAATAAAGCCATAGAGGTGAATTATGCAAAACCATTATGCTATTATTCCATCACGTTATGCTTCCACAAGATTTCCGGGCAAACCCTTAGTTGAAATTGGTGGCAAGCCCCTTTTTTGGCATGTTTATATGCGAGCTAAAGAATCTGATTTATTTAATGATGTTTGGCTTGCAATAGATGATGAAAGAATTGAAGAAAAAGCAAAAGAGCTCCATGTTCCCTATATTATGACCCAAAAAAATCATGTAAGTGGAACAGATAGAGTTCGTGAAGCTGTTAATATTTTAGATTTAGACACAAAAGCAGTTATTGCCAATATTCAAGGTGATGAACCTTTTGTTTCTAAAGAAATGATGCAAAAATTGCTTGAACCTTTTCAAAGCTCAGCTTGTGAAAGCTCCACTCTTGGCGTTATTTTAGATGAAGAAAAAGATAAAGCACGCATTGAATCCCCAAATCAAGTAAAAATTGCATTAGCTCAAAATGGAGAGACTTTATATTTTTCACGTATGCCAATTCCTTTTGCCCGTGATAAAGAGCGTAAAGCTCCCTATATTGGACATATTGGCGTATATGCTTTTAGACGAGTAACATTAGAAAAAATGGCAGAATTTGATCCAACACCTTTGGAACAAACAGAAAAACTTGAACAATTACGTCTTTTAGAAAATGGAATACGTATGCAAGTACGCCTTATTTCTGAAGCTTCTTGTGGTGTTGATACTCCTGAAGATTTAGAGTATGCACGAAAATATTATTTAGAACACCCTGAATTTTGGGTAAAAGATGAAAAAGAAGAGTAAAAAAATGAAAAAAAGTACCATTATTATTTATGTTTTAATTTTAGTTTTAGCTGTTTTTGCTGGAACTTTTGTACAAAAAAATATTGATCAAAATAAAACTGTAACCATTGTTGCAGAACCACAACAAGCACCTATTGAAAAAATGGGATACCCTGAACTTGCTAGTCTTGTAATGCTTAGAGAATTTGTAGATTATCCTATATACAAAAAAGTAATTCTTCCAAAAGTTGAAAAACTTTTAGCAAAAGAAAATGCAACAAAAGAAGATTATGCTCAATTTGAAAAAGAAGTTCGTCAAGAACTTTCAGCTCAAGGCATTGAAGTAGATAAACTTGTACACGAATATTTACGTAAAGAACCTATTAAAGAATCTTTTAAAGATTCTTGGCAAAAATTTACAGACGATGCAGCCAAAATGGGTAAAGATGTGCAAAAAGAAATGAGTAACTTTATGAATGAATTAAATAAACAATTCAATTCTGAAGAACCAAAAGAAGAAACCAACAATTCAAATCAAAATAATCAAGTGGTTATGTAATGATACGTTTACAATCTTGGAATGTTAATGGCTTTCGTTCTGTAAGAAAAAAAGAAGACTGGCAATGGTTTGAAAATAAAGAAACAACAGCAGATATTGTAGGTATTCAAGAAACAAAAGCCCATGAAGATCAAATTTGTGAAGAAGATAAGCACCCTTTAGGACGTAATAGTTATTGGGCAAATTCTATTGTTAAAAAGGGTTATTCTGGTGTTGCTGTTTTTACACACTTAAAACCTTTAAATGTTGAAATTGAATTACCTTGTCCTGATTATCAAGGAGAAGGCAGAATAGTGCATTTAGAATTTCCACATTTTCATTATTTTAATGGATATTTTCCAAATGGAGGGGAAGAACTTTCAAAGGGAGTTTTCAAACGTGTTCCCTATAAAATGGGCTTTTTTGATTGTTTTTTAAATTATGCTGAAGAATTACGCAAAACAAAGCCCATTGTTGTTTGTGGAGATTTCAACATTGCACATAAAGAAATTGACTTAGCTCGCCCTAAAGATAATATTTACAATACAGGTTTTCTTGCTGAAGAACGAGCATTTTTAGATAAAATAACCAGTATGGGCTATATTGATACATATCGTCATATACATGAAGATAAAGAAGGTGCTTATACTTGGTGGTCCTATAAAACCCGTGCAAGAGAAAGAAATATTGGCTGGCGTATTGACTATTTCTTTGTATCAGAAGAATTAAAGCCCTATATTGCAGATGCATGGATTGAAGATACTGTTTTTGGTTCTGATCATTGCCCTGTTGGTTTAAGTCTTGATTTACCATTAGAGTAATGTAGAAATATTATTTTTTTAGGGGAGAACTTTTGAAAAAGTTCCTCCCCCTAAACCCCCCTCACAAAACTTTTTAATACAAAATATATATTAGAGAAAATAACCATAAGTTATTTAATATCTAACCATAATTATTAAAGATAATTTATAATAAACTAAATACAAATATAAAAAATGAAAACAATTACACTTGATAGAATAAAAAAAGACCACAAAAAAACCCAAGCAAATGCTTGGGTAAATATGGGGCGAAAGAAGGGACTTGAACCCTCGGCCACCTGGGCCACAACCAGGTGCTCTGCCAACTGAGCTACTTCCGCCGTGAAACATCTTTCTATGATAAACTTTGCTTAACGTCAAGTGTTTTTTTTATAAAAAAATAAAATTTGGAGAAAATATGGATAGTCTTTTAATTACGGGAGGAACTCCCCTAAATGGTACAGTAAAAGTAAGTGGAGCAAAAAATGCAGCTCTTCCTATTTTATTAGGAGCAATTTTATTTGATAAAAAAGTTATATTTGAAAATGTACCACATTTAAGGGATATTCATACTACAAAAAATTTATTAGAAACACTTGGCTTTGAAACAAATTTTGAAAATGGCTGTATGGAAGTTTGTCAAAAAAATACCATAAGTTCTGAAGCCCCCTATGATTTAGTAAAAACTATGCGTGCCTCTGTTCTTTGTTTAGGACCATTATTAGCAAGACTTGGGGAAGCAAATGTTGCTATGCCTGGAGGCTGTGCTATTGGGACAAGACCTGTTGATTTACATTTATCAGCACTTGAAAAAATGGGAGCAAAATTTAGCCTTGATAATGGATATATAAAAGGACGTTGTCAAAAATTACATGGAGCCCATATTCAATTTGATTTTCCAACTGTTGGGGGAACAGAAAATATTATGATGGCAGCAAGTCTTGCTGACGGTGAAACTATTTTAGAAAATGCTGCCCGTGAACCTGAAATTGTTGACCTTGCTAATTTCTTAAATAGTTGTGGAGCTAAAATTTCTGGTGCTGGTGAATCACAAATCAAAATTCAAGGTGTTACACGCTTAGAACAAAAAAATCCTTATAAAATTATGCCTGATAGAATAGAAGCAGGCACATATCTTATTGCTGCTGCAATGACAAATGGTGAAGTTCGCGTAAAAGATTGCCCATACCATGATATGGAAGCTCTTTTTGATAAACTCCGTGCTTGCAATGTAATTCTTGAAATTGAAGGTGATTCTGTTATTGCAAAAAAACATCAAGAGCTAAATGCCGTTGATATTCGCACTTTACCTCACCCCGGTTTTCCAACAGATATGCAAGCACAATTTATGGCTATGCTTTCTATTTGTAAAGGTTCTGGTATTGTGGAAGAAACTATTTTTGAAAACCGCTTTATGCATGTTCCTGAATTAAAACGTATGGGTGCTGATATCCGTGTTACAGGTAATTCTGCTATGGTGCGTGGTATTCCTTCTCTTACTGGAGCTCCTGTAATGGCAAGTGATTTAAGAGCTGGAGCTGCTCTTGTCTTAGCTGGACTTTGTGCCGAAGGTGAAACACGAGTTGATAGAATTTACCATGTAGATCGTGGCTATGAAGGCATGGAACTTAAATTACAATCACTTGGGGCAAAAATAAAACGTATAAAAGGTGAGTAATTATTTAGAATAAAATTTCAATATACTCATAATTACTTGACTATTCTAGTTTACTAAAAATAATTAATAATATTACAAATGGTAATACAATGTATTAATTAAAAAACAAAACAATAAAAAATAACATATTATTATATTGTGCTTTTATCATACAAAAAAATTATAAACTTTTAATGCAATACCTATCGTTCTTGAATTAATGATTTGGTATACATAAAAAAACGTTAAATTATAAAAAAGAAGTTAAAAGAGGGAACTAAAAAAATTTCTTCTTTCAGAAAGAGCATTATAATTAATTATAAAAAATCTAAAAAAAAGAGGAGATAAACTCCTCTTTTTTACCATTATAACCTAATATAAACTTATATTTCGCTTTCAGCAATGCCACACGCTTTTGCAACACCAGCACCATAAGCAGGATCAGCTTTTGTACAATTTCTAATGTGGCGAAGTTTAATTTCTTTTGGTGCATCACCTAAAGCACGAGCAGTATTACCAAATAAAGCTTCTTTTTGTTCTTCTGTCATAAGTCTAAAAAGTTTACCTGGTTGTTCAAAATAATCAGCATCATCACAAGCATAATCCCAACGATCTGCTGCTCCATTAATTTTTAATGGTGGTTCTGCATAATCTGGTTGTTCTTGCCATGCACCAAAACTATTTGGTTCATAATTGGTATGGCTACCATAGTTACCGTCAACACGCATACTTCCATCACGGTGGAAACTATGGAAAGGACAACGAGGTTTATTTACTGGAATAAGATGATGATTTACACCTAAACGATAACGTTGTGCATCACCATAAGAGAAAAGACGGCCTTGCAACATTTTATCAGGTGAAAAACCAATACCAGGAACTATATTAGAAGGGTTGAATGCAGCTTGTTCAACTTCTGCAAAATAGTTTTCTGGATTTCTATTAAGCTCTAAAACACCAACTTCAATAAGAGGGTAATCTTTATGATACCATACTTTTGTTAAATCAAAAGGATGATATGGTAATTTTTCTGCATCTTCTTCTGGCATTACTTGGAAATATAATGTCCAACGAGGAAAATCACCTTTTTCAATATGTTCATATAAATCACGTTGGTGGCTATCTCTATCACGCCCTATAAGCTCTTGTGCCTCTGCATCAGTAAGGTTTTTAATTCCTTGTTGGGTTCTAAAATGAAACTTTACCCAAAAACGTTCGTTATTAGCATTAATTAAGCTAAAGGTATGACTACCAAAACCATGCATGTGGCGATAAGAAGCAGGAATACCTCTATCACTCATTACAACAGTAACTTGGTGTAAAGCTTCAGGTAACAAAGTCCAAAAGTCCCAGTTATCCTTTGCACTGTGCATATTTGTACGAGGATTACGTTTTACAACGTGATTTAAATCAGGAAATTTAAGTGGATCACGTAAGAAGAACACTGGGGTATTATTGCCCACTAAATCCCAGTTTCCTTGATCTGTATAAAATTTTAATGCAAAACCACGAATATCACGTTCTGCATCAGCAGCACCACGTTCACCTGCTACGGTTGAAAAACGAGCAAATACTTCTGTTTTTTTACCAATTTCAGAAAAAACTGATGCTTTTGTATAACGAGTGATATCATGGGTTACTGTAAATGTTCCATACGCACCTGACCCTTTAGCGTGCATACGTCTTTCAGGAATAACTTCACGATCAAAATGTGCTAATTTTTCTTGAAACCATACATCTTGCATGAGAAGTGGTCCACGAGGTCCAGCTGTAAGAACATGATTATTGTTTGCAACTGGTGCGCCAGCATTTGTTGTGAGATTATTTTTTTTATCTGCCATGATTGTTCCTCCATGAAAGACATAATACCTATTTTTTAAATTTTGTAAATAGGAATTATTACTAATAAGAGAATTTTTATAAATAATATGAGCTAATATATAAAAATCATTATATTTATTTTTTAACTATTTCCCAAAATATATCCTTTTCTTAATAAAAA
>JAHHTE010000078.1 GCA_020024815.1 Mailhella sp. | reverse complement strand
GTATTATTTCTAAGAAAATGTAATTTTCATTTAATATAACGTATGTTTTAACTTATTGTTTGATAAGTTAAAATGAATAAAAGGAAAATATTACTAATGTCTTAAAAATAACAAATTCTCTAAGCATAAAATGCAAAGAGAATTTGTTATATTGAGGGGGCATGGGGAAAATCATTTTCTCTATAAAAAAATAAAAAATTTTACGTATATTTGCTTGACGATTTTTGCATAATAGACAAAAATAAAACGTTTTTAATGTGCTGGAGGCAAATATAATGGCTGATTATAAAAAAACTTTAAATTTACCTAAAACATCTTTTCCAATGAAAGCTGATCTTGTTCAAAAAGAACCTGAAATGCTTAAATTTTGGGAACAAAATGGCGTATATGATGTAATGCAAGAAGCGTCTGGTAGTAAGGGAGAATATCGCTTACATGATGGTCCTCCTTATGCAAATGGACATATCCATTTAGGAACAGCATTAAATAAAATTTTAAAAGATATTGTTATAAAATCTAAAAATCTATCAGGGTATAAATCTGCATATGTTCCTGGTTGGGATTGTCATGGACTTCCTATTGAAAGAAATGTGGAAAAAGAACTTGGTGAAAAAAAAGCACAAATGTCTGAAGTTTCCATTCGTAAAGCTTGCAGAAAATATGCACAAAAGTTTTTAGATATTCAAAGAAAAGAATTTAAGCGTTTAGGAGTTCTTGGAAACTGGGACGATCCTTATATGTCTATGGCTCCAAGTTATGAAGCTGTAACAGCAGGCGAACTTGCAAATTTTGCTGAAAATGGCAATTTAAATCGTTCTAAAAAGCCTATTTATTGGTGCAACTCATGCCAAACAGCTCTTGCAGAAGCAGAAGTAGAATATGATGATCATAGTTCACCATCTGTTTATGTTCGTTTTCCATTAGCAGATGAGGGATTGAAAAATATTTTCCCAATGGCAGATTTGGCACATTCCTATGTTGTTATTTGGACAACAACTCCATGGACATTACCTGATAACTTAGCTGTTTGTTTGCACCCTGAATTTATGTATGCTCTTGTGCAAGTAGGACAAGATCAATATATTTTAGCAAAAGAACTTGTTGAAAATTGTGCTAAAATTTTTGGTTGGGAAAATTATACTATTCTTGCTGAAGCTGAAGGGGCAAAATTTGATAAACTTAAAGCACATCACCCATTTTATGATAGAGAATCTCTTGTAATTTTAGGAGATCACGTAACATTAGATGCTGGTACTGGTTGTGTTCATACTGCTCCGGGTCATGGTCGTGAAGACTATGAAGTTGGTTTAAAATATGGTTTAGAAGCATATTCACCTCTTGATGATGCGGGAAGATTTTTGCCAGCAGTAGAATTTTTTGCAGGCATGATGGTATTTGATGCAAATCCTCATGTTATTGCAAAACTTGAAGAAGTAGGCAATTTGCTTGCTCAAGCTAAAATTTCTCACTCCTATCCACATTGTTGGCGTTGTAAAGAACCTGTTATTTTTAGAGCAACAACACAATGGTTTATTACTATGGATACAAATGAGTTACGTCAAAAAGCTCTTAATGCTATTCGCAATGATGTAACATGGATACCAGCATGGGGTGAAGATAGAATTTATAACATGGTGGAACAACGTCCTGATTGGTGTATTTCTCGTCAACGTACTTGGGGTGTGCCAATTCTTGCTCTTTTATGCCAAGATTGTGGAGAAGCATGGCAAGATCCAAAATGGATGCGTGAAATTTCAGAACGCTTTGCAAAGCACCCAACAGGTTGTGATTATTGGTATGAAGCAGAAGATAGTGAAGTTATTCCAAGTGATATAAAATGCCCTCATTGTGGTGGTAATCACTTTAAACGTGAAAAAGATATTCTTGACGTTTGGTTTGATTCTGGAACAAGCTTTGCAGCTGTTATGGAAAAAAGACCTGAACTTGGTTTTCCAGCTGATTTATATTTAGAAGGTTCTGACCAACATCGTGGTTGGTTCCATAGTTCATTATTAGCATCTATTGGTACACGTGGAAAAGCCCCTTATAAAAATGTGTTAACACATGGTTATGTTGTAGACGGAACTGGTAGAAAAATGTCTAAATCTATTGGTAACGTTGTTGCTCCACAAGAAGTTATTGATAAAAATGGTGCAGAATTACTTCGTCTTTGGGTTTCTAGTGTTGATTACCGCGAAGATATTCGTTTTTCTGATGAAATCATGAGTCGTCTTGTGGACGCTTATCGCCGTATTCGTAACACAATTCGTTATCTGCTTGGTAGTATTTCTGATTTAACAAAAGCTGATTTAATTGCAGTAAAAGAAATGGAAAGTCTTGATTGTTATGCATTAGATGCTGTATATCAAGTGCATTTAAAAGTTCAAGAGGCATATAATAATTTTGAATTCCATAAAGTTTATCATAGCTTACATGGTCTTTGTGCTACGGAACTTAGTGCTTTTTATTTTGATATTTTAAAAGATAGATTATATTCTTCTCTTCCTCAAAGTAAAGAAAGACGTTCTGCTCAAACAGCATTGTATTATATTTTACTTATGCTTTTACGTGATATGGCTCCAATTTTGAGTTTTACAGCAGAAGAAAGTTATCGTTATATTCCTGAAGCATTGAAACCTGAAGCAAAAACAGTTTTTGCAATGCAAGATCTTGATTATATTGATTTTAAACTTGATGAAACCATGTGTCAAAACTGGGAAAAATTATTAACTATTCGTGCTGAAATAACAAAAGCTATTGAACCACTTAGAAAATCTGGCGAAGTAGGACACTCCCTTGATACAAGAGTAGAATTATACTTAAAAGATGATTTAAAAGCTGCTCTTGATGCTTGCAAAGCTGACCTTAGAGCTATTTCTATTGTTTCACAATTAATTGTAAAAGATATTAAAGAAGCTCCAGTTGATGCCAACTTTAGTGAAGTTGACGGCATAGCTCTTATTGTAAGTAAAGCACTTGGAGAAAAATGTGAACGTTGTTGGATTTACTCTGATGAATTAGGTAAAAATGAAAATCATCCAACACTTTGTCCTCGTTGTGCTGAAGTGATGAAAGGCTTGGAATAATTCTAAATGGTTAAAGATAATAGATATACTATTCTTATTATTTTTGCTTTATTGTGGATAGTGGCGGATCAAATCACAAAATACGTGATTGTCCGTACACTTCCACTTTATGATGGATTTTCTGTTATTTCTGGTTTTTTTAATATTGTCCATGTTAGAAATTATGGGGCTGCATTTGGTTTTCTAAATGACCCAAATATTGCATGGCAATTTTGGTTTTTTGTTCTTGTTACGTTTATTGCTTTAGGAATAATTTTTTATTTTTTAAAAAAAATGCCTTATAGCAAAATATTAACATTTGGTTTTTCTTGTATTTTAGGCGGAGCTATTGGTAATTTTATTGATAGAGTACGCTTTCGTTATGTAATTGATTTTTTAGATTTTTATATTAAAAGTTGGCATTGGCCAGTTTTTAATGTGGCTGATATTGCTATTTGCATTGGTACTATGATTGTAGCATATTTATTTTATCAAGATGGGCGATGATATGTTTTTTTCTGATGCGTCAATAACAACTATTATTCTTTTTATGTTGCCTGCTATAATTAATTTGTGGGCTATTTGGCACGCCATGACACATAGATTTGATCATGAAAAAGAAAAAATGTTATGGATTTTAGGTGCAATCTTTTTACCTGTTTTAGGTGGACTTTTATATTTATTTTTTGGGCTTAGACGGAGTAAGCCACTGTATTAGGAGAATAAAATGAAAAAATTGCATATTTCTGCATTATTAGCAATTTCTATGCTTTCTGCTTGTACTGCTGCAAGTAGTAATGGGAATTTAGAATATGCTGTAACTGAAAATACAAGAGCTATTCGTCAATTACAAGCACAAGTTGCAAATGTGCAACCAGCTCAAGCTGATAGTTGGTCTCAAATTCAAGCATTACGTCAAGAAATGGCTGTACTTCGTGGAGCTTTAGATAATTTACAAAATAGCACAGCACATTTAGGTGGTATTCCTCAGCTTGGAAATATTTTAGCTCGACATGATAGAGCATTGCGTTTAATTGAAACACAATTAGCTATGGATTTACAATTAGATAATCAATCTGTAAATCCTATGATTGGACAAGGTCAAGTTCCAACAGAAAAAACAAATACTGAAACTATTACAACACCAACACCAACAAATAAACCAAGTGAAAATCCTGCTGTAAATCCAAATGTAGCAACTGATACCGCTCAAGCTTTATATGATAGTGGTATTGATAGTTTTAATAATCGTGATTACCAAAAAAGTTTAAATGCATTTAAAGATTTTACAAAGGTTTATACTTCTCATAAGTTGATTTCTAATGCATGGTTTTGGCAAGGGGAATGTCAATATCAATTAAAAAATTATGCAGCAGCAGCTTTAGCTTATGAAAAAGTTATTGCACAATTTCCAAATAGTAATAAAGCACCTGCTTGTTATTTAAAACAAGCATTAAGTTTTATGGAGTTAAAAAAGAAAGACGCAGCAAAACAAAGATTAAACGAATTAATAACTATTTACCCAAAAGCTGCTGAAGCAAAAAGAGCAAAACAAATTTTAACAACATTATAAAAAGGCTATACTATGGGCTATAATATTCACCTACGTTTTCCTGCTGGTATTAGTACACAACCTGTTGTATGTAATCTAACAAGAAAATTTGATCTTGATTTTAATATTTCAAAAGCACAAATTTCAAGTGGTAGAGAAGGATATTTAATTCTTGAAATTTTAGGGCAAAAAGATGTTGTTGAACAAGCAAAAAAATATTTAGAAGAACAGGGTATTCTTGTTAGTGATGTTGCACAAAGAATTTTTAGAGATGAAAATATTTGTGTCGAATGTGGGTTTTGCACAACAATCTGTCCAACAAATGCTCTTTATATGGATAAAGAACACCATTTACAATTTGATACTACAAAATGTGTTGTTTGCACACGATGTGTAAAAGTCTGTCCTATAAATGCAATGAAAGCAGATATAGAATCTGTAAATGAATAATAACTCTTATAAGTAAAGGATAGAATGTCTTTTTATATTATTTTTGAGAGAAAAGTTTTTTTCAAAGTCCTAAGATAGGAAAATTTATTGAAATTTATTTCAATGAATTTGCATGATTGAGGGGGCTTGGGGGGTATACTGTCTTTATCCGTAACTTCCTTTGTCGTAACGGCTAAAGTGAAATCATTTTCCCCAAAGAAAAAATAAAATTAATTTTGAAATACATTCTAATAAATGAGTAAAATATGAGTGATTTAAAAAAAATGTATAGCCAAATCGTGGCTGATGAATTTTCTGATACATTAAAACTTAGTTTGGGTGATACTGAAATTACCTATAAAAAACGTACTTGGGATATGGACGGAGAAATTCGTGGACTCCGTTATGGAGAAAATCCAGATCAACCAGCTGCTCTTTATGCTATGGAACAAAGTAATTGTGCTTTAGGTGGGAAAAAATGGCGTTCTGCAAAAGATGGCATTGTTTCAACTCTCACAGAAAAACAAATGATACAAGCAGGAAAACATCCAGGTAAAACAAATTTAACTGATGTTGATAATGCTGCAAATATTTTACAATATTTAACCAAAAAACCAGCAGCAACAATTTTAAAACATAATAATCCTTGTGGTGCAGCATGGCAAGATAGCCTTGAAAGTGCCATGAGTAAAGCTTTTTGGTCTGATAGAATTGCTGCTTTTGGTGGTGCTGTTGTTGTAAATAGAGCTTTGGATAAAGCAACAGCTGAACTTATTTCTTCTCAATATTTTGAAGTAGTAGCAGCTCCTAGTTTTGAAAATGGAGTTGTGGATATTTTAAAATCAAGAAAAAATCTTCGTATTTTGGAATTGCCACAATTAGGTAGACTTGAAGAATACTGCGGAATACCTTTTCTTGATATAAAAAGTCTTATGGACGGGGGACTTGTTATTCAACAATCTTTTGTTAATAGAATTAGAACAGCACAAGATTTTATTCCTGCAACTGCTATGGATAAAGAAGGAAATTCTTATGCTACAAGAAATGCTGATCCTAGTGAAGTAGAGGATTTACTTTTTGCTTGGGCAGTAGAGGCTGGCGTTACTTCCAATTCTATTATTTTTGTGCGTGATGGTGCAACTGTTGGCATTGGTACTGGTGAACAAGACCGCGTAGGTTGTGTGGAGCTTACTATTCATAAAGCATACACAAAATATGCTGATTCTATTATTTATCATAAGTACCAAAAATCTTTATATGAATGGCAACTTCTAGCCTTATCAGATAAAAAAGCAAAAGAAGAACTTGAGGAAATAATGCACCAAACAGCAGAGGCAAAAGGTGGACTTGTGGGTACACGACTTGTTTCTGATGGATTTTTCCCTTTCCGTGATGGTGTGGATACTGCAGCAGCTCAAGGTATTACAGCCATAGCACAACCTGGTGGTTCTTTACGAGATTTTGAAGTTATTAATGCTTGTAATGAAAAGAATATTGCAATGCTTTTTACAGGACAACGTTCTTTTAAACATTAAGATGTGTTTATAAAGTGATTTTATTTTTTTGAGAAGGGAACTTTTGAAAATGTTTCCCCTCAAACTCTTTTCTAAAAACTTTTTAATTAAAAGCTCTTTTGCATGCAAAAGAGCTTTTTTTATATATTTATTATAATGAATAAAGCTTAATTATTTTCCTCAAAGGAAAATAAAATTGATTTCAAAAATCCCTTAAATTATGATAAAATTATTCTTTGCTTTTTATACTAATTAATTTTAGAAATATGTTGTAATGATAATAAATATAGGTGAATTATGGTACAACCAAATGCAATAAAAGCTGGTTTATGTGTTGAATTTATGCATGAAAATATTCCAACTCTTGGTTATGTAGTAGAAGAACAAGGGGGGAAATTGCGATTATTACTTGCAAATAGACGAGAAATGAATTTAACAATAGCTCGGGTTTTGCCTTGGGTTGGACCACATTTACAAGGAAAGTCAAAAGAAGAAATCATTTCTGCATTACAAGTACATAAAGAAGAAAGAAAGAAAATTCAAGAGCGTGTTAATATTAATGAACTTTGGCAAATGACACAAGGTGAAGTAATTGAAGAAGAAATAGAATTTTTTGCTAGTCTTATGGAAAGTGAAATAAATTCTGATATTCTTGCAGGTTATGCTCATGCTCTTTTAGAAAATAAAAGTTATTTTAAATTTCAAAATCCTTGTTTTGAAGTTTTTACAGAAGAAACTGTTAATGCAAGACTTGAAGCAGAACGTACCCAAAAAGAAAGAACAGCACTTATTTCAGGTGGAGCAGAATGGTTTAAATACTTATGGGATTTGTATTGTAAAAATCATTATGTGCAAGAAAAAGATTTAGACAAACAGCCACAAGAGCCTGTTTGTTCCACACTTAAACAATTATTAATGACAAAAATGGCAGATCAAGAAAGCCATGAAGAAGATTTGCTTTGGAAGCAAGTTACAAAACAAATTCCTGATGATGCTTTTATGGCATATATGCTTGCAGTAACATGGAAAATTGTGCCAGAACATTATAATTTTTGGTTAAGTAAAGCTCAATATGATTCAACACAAGCTTTTGCTGAACCTTTTAACCAAGAAATACAAAAAATACAAAATTTAGCTGAAACTATAAAAAATCTTGGAAAACAAGAATATAGTAGCAAGGATTTTATCTATAAAGAACAAGCACAAAAAAATGCCTTGCAAGCAACATTAGACGATAAAGAAATCTTTTGTTCTGCATTTGCACATTTTTCAGAAAAAAAATACATAAGTATTGATAGTGAAAGTACAAAAGATATTGATGATGCATTTTCGTTTAATATATTAGAAAATGGCGATCAAGAGTTGGTTGTTGCTCTTGCTTGTCCTGCGTTTTTTTGGCAGTTTCAAAGTGATTTTGATAAGTGCATTGCAAAACGTTCTACAAGTATTTATTTACCAGAAGGTAGCTTGCACATGCTACCTGAAAGTCTTTCAACATCATGTTATAGTTTGATTGAAAATGAAATTAAGCCAGCTATGCTTGTTCGTGCTTTATATGATAGTGAAGGGAATTTAAAAGAAAGTTCTCTAAATTTTGCTCGTGTAATTATTCAAGATAATTTACAATATTCTGCTTGCGAACAAGTTTTATCAAAATGTATTGTTGAGGAACAAATAACAGATTCTATGAGCATGGAAGAATTACTTAATAATATGGAAGAAAAGCCTTATTATGAATGTAATTATGAAAAATATGCTCCAAGTAAACAATCTCTTGAAAAAGCACAACAATATTCTGATACTTTAGAAAAAACATATTATTTTGCTAAAAAACATTTAGAACAACGTATTGAAAATGGTGCTGTAATTTTAGAACGTGATGAATATGATTTATTTTT
Source organism: Mailhella sp. (assembly GCA_020024815.1). GTDB lineage: Bacteria > Desulfobacterota > Desulfovibrionia > Desulfovibrionales > Desulfovibrionaceae > Taurinivorans. The sequence continues at coordinate 759 of JAHHTE010000078.1, read as the reverse complement.
AGAAGGTGAGGGAAAAGATACAAAAGTTCATATAGAAGCAATGCCACAAAATACAAAAGCACAATTAATTGTTGCAGAAGCTATGGTTATTGCAAATAGTATTGTTGCTGATTTTGCAGTTGCAAATGGATTAAATCTTTTTTTCCGAACACAAAATGTGGGTATTCCAAAGGAAAAAGCAGGTGTTTGGCGTAAACCTGAAGAAATTGCAAAAGTTGCACGTTTATTAAGTACTGCATTAATTGAAATAGAAGCAAAACCGCATACTGGTTTGGGATTAAAAGCATATAGTCCTATTACCTCACCTTTACGCCGTTATGCTGATTTAATTAATCAAGCACAAATTATGCATTTTCATTTCTTCCAAAAAGCTTTATGGACTAAAGAAGAATTAGATTCCATGCTTACACAATTTAATGTCTATAATGGCTTGGCTAATCAAGTGCAAAGAAATCGTCCTCGTTATTGGCGTTTTGTTTTTATGCAACAAGAAGCAAAAAGAAATGGGGAAGCTTGTACTTTTCATGGTATTATTTCAGATGAAAATGATATGTATGTAACTGTAACCCTAACAAGAGAACAAATTCTTGTGCGTGGAAAAAAATCATTATTTGGTGAAAAAGCTTTGTTAGGACAAGAAGTTCTTTTACGCTTAGGAAAAATAAATCCTTTACAATATGAAGTAAGTATTATGAAAGTTCAAGAAATATAGGGTATTTTGTATATAAAAATAATTTTTTTATGAGAAGAAAATTATAT
>JAHHTE010000077.1 GCA_020024815.1 Mailhella sp. | reverse complement strand
AATCAGAAGTAATTAAATTTTCTCCTGAAATGCTTGAAGAATGGAATAAAAGAATTAAAGAAGCAAATGTTGATTTTGTAAAAACTGTAAATCCTAAATTAATTGATGCTATAAATAGAACAAGATAAAAAATAATGCCCACCACCTTAAATGGTGGTGGCATTCAAATAGTGGGGAAAGTATGAAAAATTTAAGGCAAAAATTTAAAGATATTTGGATTAAGTTTTGGGGAATTATTTTTTTTATTGGGGTTTCAATAAATTTTTTAGAAATTGTTTGTAGAACACTTTTCCATTTTTCTTGGGACATAATGTATGATTTACCTGTTTGGTTAACAATTTGGTCAGTAATGATGCTAGCTGGACCAATATTACCTGATGGTGATCATGTTTCTGTGGATATGATTCGTGATAACTTACATGGAACAGCTAGAAAAATTTTAGAATGTTTTAATCTTTTAGTTTGTATTATTTTTGGTTTAATTATTACTTATGGTGGGTATCTAGTGGTAATGCAATATTATAAATTTAATATGAATATCATTAGAGTTATTTCTGTTCCACGTTTTTTAGTTGAATCTTGTATACCAATAGGAATGGGTTTATTTACTATTTTTGCAATTATTCATATTTTCCGTGTTCTTAGAACTGATTATAAAAAATTAGAGACTAAAGATAAATAGTGGGGCTATTATGGGTATTATTGATTATTTAGCTATTTTTTCTATTGCGTTACTATTTTTATTAGGAACTCCTTTATCTGTAACTTTTGGTATTGGCTCTGTTGTAATTATGCTACATACCATGAATTTGCCATTAACAAATATATCGCAAATTTTCTTTTCAACAATGAGTTCATATCCTCTGTTAGCAATGCCATTTTTTATTTTAGCAGGAAATCTCATTCTTTGGGGTGGGGGAATGGGGCATTTACGAGATTTTATGAATAGAATGGTAGGGCATTTACCCGGAGGTATGGCTGTTGCTATTTGTATTTTTGCTGCTTTTTTAGGTTCTATTTCAGGATCAGCAACAGCATGTTTAGCTATAATTGGTACAATATTTGTTCCAATGATGGCTGAATCAGGATATTCAAGAGCATTTGCTTCTGGACTTGCTGTAACATCAGCGGGGTTAGGAGCTGTTATTCCACCAAGCGTATTTATGATTGTGTTTGGTGCAAGTAATAGAGTTTCTGTTTCTGATTTATTTGCAGCTGGTGTAGGTCCTGGTTTATTGGCAGCGTTATTAATGTGTATAACTTCTGTTATTATTTCTAAAAAAAGAAGGTATCGAGCAGAAGCAAAAGCAAGTTTTGCATTACGTATGGACGCATTTAAAAAGGCTTCACCTATTTTATTTATGCCTGTTATTGTTTTAGGCGGTATTTATTCAGGAATTTTTAGCCCAACGCAAGCAGCGTCTGTTGCGTGTATTTATTCTTTATTCATAGGTATTTTTATTTATAGAGGGATAAATGGAAAAATATTTATGAATTCACTTGTGGAAACTGTTCGATTAAGTAGTATGATTTATTTCTTGGTTATTGGTGGAGATTTATTTGGTCGTGTTTTAGGATATATTGGTGTTCCACAAATGATTTCAAATACAGTTATAAGTCTTCATTTAGGACCAGTAGCATTTTTAATTGCAGTGCAAGTATTATTGCTTGTAATGGGATTTTTCTTTTCTTCTTTTCCAATGGTTGTAATTGTTCTTCCTTTATTTTTACCAAGTGTATTAAGCTTAGGAATAGATCCAGCATTATATGGTGCTTTAGCTGTTTTTTGTTCAATTATTGGTGAAGTAACGCCACCAATGGGACCACAATTATGGATTGCTGCTCCTATTTGTAAGGAAAAAATTGGTAATATCATTCGTGAGAGTTGGGTATTTTTAGGAGTGCAAGTTTTTACTCTAATGTTAGTAACAATTTTTCCACAAATTTCATTATTTTTAGTAAATCTACTTAGATAATATCTAGTTATAATTCTTTCTGTAATATAGTATTATATATTTTAGTTATAGATATTTTGAAGATAAAAATACTATAATTAAAGAATTAAAATAATTGAAAACAGATCTAAATATAATGGGGGGGAATAATTCCCCCATTAAAGATAATATATAAAAATATATTATGAAAAGAATAGCTAGAAATTTTTTATTTTTTAATTATCTATTGAAAATTATGATAGTAGTTAATAAAAAATGAAATTAAATTAAAAAGTATATTAAATTTCAAATAAGTTAAGTTCTAAATATCCAAGTAATTCTTCTCTAGCTTTTTCTAAAAGAGGTAAATTGGTTTTTATAAAATTAGTGGGATCACCATAAATAGTATCAGTAACACTTATTGCATATTTTACAGGTTCATTTTCTATTATAATTGGAATAGCAAGTCCTTTTAAGCCTAAGCATAATTCATCGCACATAAGACCATAATGGTTATTACGAGTTTTTTCAATTTCAGACCACATGGTTTGTTTAGTAGTTGTTGTAGCTGTATATTGTTCAAAATGTGTTTTTTGTATATAGGAATCTATAACTGAATCTGATTGTAAGGCTAAAATAGCTTTTCCTAAAGCAGAACAATATGCTGGAACTGTTTTACCTTCTGTAAATTGCATATATGTACTATTGTTACTTTGTGCTAAATATAGAATTTCTTCTCCATTCCATTTTGCTAAATTACTTATAGTTGAATTTGAGTTAACGATTGAGTTTAAAATTTCTACTACAATATTATGAAATTCTAATTTAGGAATAATTCCATTACCTAATTTTGTTATTCTATCAGTTAGAATATAATTATTATGTTGGTCTTGTGATAAATAACCATGTAATTTTAATGTATTTAAGAATCGGTAACTAGCACTTTTTTGTATATTTAATTTTTTAGAAAGTACAGTTACCGTTGTTGTTTTATGTTCAGCTAAAAATTCAAGGACTTGCAATCCTCTACTAAATGTTTGTAAATATGCTGGTTGTTTTTTTGCCATAATTCCTCCTAATGAAAAAATTTTACAATAAATGAAATAAAATTCCAACAGTTATTTTATAAATTAAAAATAAAGTAATTTATATCTTGACAAAAATTTTTTTGTATACAATAATAAAATAAAGTTTCAAATAATGAAACAAAATAACGAGGCAATTATGAAAGCTTTAATAGAAAATATTCAATTTTTTAGTTTACATGATGGTCCGGGAACACGAACAACTATTTTTTTTAAAGGTTGTCCATTAAAATGTTTATGGTGTTCAAACCCTACGACTCAAATTGCTACACAAGAAATAATTCATAAAACTGATTTATGTATTCGATGTCGAAAATGTGAATTGTTATGCCCACAAAAAGCAATTAATTTTGAAAATAATAAGATAATAATTGATAGAATAAAATGTGATAATTGTGGAAAATGCGTTGAAGCATGTTTAGTTGGAGCTATGCAACTTGCAGCTAAAGAATATGAAATAGAAGAAGTTTTTAATTTAATAAAAAAAGATATATTATTTTATCAAAATACTGGAGGAGGTGTTACATTTTCTGGAGGTGAAATGCTTATGCAATATCAATTTGTTTCTGCATTAATAGATAAATGTAAAACACTTAATATTCATACAGCTGCAGAAACGTCTGGTTTTGCACAATTTAATATTTTATATCAAATTGTATCAAAATTAGATTTATGTTTTTATGATATAAAACATATTGATAGTGATAAACATAAAGAAATTACAGGAAAAGATAATAAAATAATTTTAGAAAATTTAGAACAATTATTAATAAAAACTAACACACCAATTTGTATACGTTTACCATTAATTCCAACGATAAATGATGATAATGATCATCTTATTTGTTATGCAAAATATCTTTCTTCATTACCAAATGTAAAAGATTTTGAAATATTGCCTTATCATCGTTTAGGTAGTGGAAAATATGAATTGCTTGGCAGAAAGTATACATTGTCTAGCTTAACACCTTATTCGGAAGATGAAATAAAGGATAAGGTAAATTTGATAAGAAAATATTGTAAAAATGTAAATGTAATTTGCAAATATTAAATGGGGGTTTTTATGAACGCATTAAATTACAAAGAAAGAATTAAATTTTTAAAAGATCAATTTTTTACCCATACACCAAGTGTATGTTTGGAAGGGGCAATTTCAAAAACTCGTATTTTTAAAGAAAATGATGGTGATCCATTAATTGTAAAAAGAGCAAAAGCTTTTAAAGAACATTGTGCAACGAAAACAATTACAATTCAAGAAAAAGAGTTAATTGTTGGAGATGCTGGATCAGTGGCTCGTTCAATTCATGTTTGTCCAGAATTATCAAATAATTGGATTATTAAAGAATTGGATACAATGAGTACAAGACCTCAAGATCCATATTATATTACAGAAGAACAAAAGAAAATTTATAGGGAAGAAATTTATCCTTATTGGAAAGGAAAAACATTAAGAGATTATTGGAATGCAATAGCACCAAAAGATGTTTTAGAAATTATTTCTGTTGGCGGAGTTATTGATAATGATGTAAAAATTGAGTGTACACCGGGAGATATGGTTCCAGCTTTTCAACAATTAATTTTGCCTTATGGATTTATCGGAATAAAAAATTTGGCAGAAGAAAAGCTTGCTCAATTAGATTTTAATAATATTGAAAATATTGAAAAAGCAAATTTTTGGAAATCAGTAATTATTTCTTGTGAAGGTTTTATGATTTTGGCAAAACGTCATGCAGATAAAGCACGAGAAATGATGAAAACAGTAAATAAAGAAAGAAAAAAAGATTTAGAAAGAATAATTGATTGTTGCGATTATATTTCTGAACATGCACCTAAAAATTTTCATCAAGCAATTCAAACAGTATATTTTGTTTTTGTAGGATTATTTATTGAAGGAAATGCTGGAGGATATTCTCCCGGTCTTTTAGATCAATATCTTTTACCATTTTATCAATATGAAAAAGAACTTGGTACATTAGACGATACGTTATTAGAAATTATTGAATGTTTTTATGTAAAATCAGGTGAACAAATTTGGTATTGGAATGAAGGTGCAGCAAAACATTATTCTGGTTTTTGTGCTTTCCAAAATATTGCATTAGGTGGTGTAGATAAATACGGTAATGATGCAGTAAATCCATTAAGTTATATGTTTTTACAAGCTGCTATTGATGTTCAAATGGTGCAACCTTCAATGTCAGTTAGAATTAATAAGAAAAACCCTGAAGAATTCTTTTTAAAAATTGCTGAATTAGTTCAAACTGGTTCAGGTTTTCCAGCAATTTTTAATGATGAAGTTGGATATAAAATGTTATTGAAAAAAGGTGTGCCTGCACATATTGCTCGTGATTGGGCTCCAATAGGTTGCGTAGAGGCTCAACTTGCTGGTAGACATTTTCAATGGAGTTCAGCAGGACATTATAATTTAGGTAGTGCTGTTGAATTTGCAATAACAAATGGTATTCATCTAAAGTCAGGAAAGCAATTAGGGTTGAAAACAGGTGATGCCTCACTCTTTACAAGTGTAGAAGAATTTGAAAATGCAGTTTATGCACAAGTAAGATATTTACTTAAAAAGTTTTCAATATCTCAAAATACATTAGAACATTTGCATTATCAGTATTTACCTGTTCCTGTTGCATCTATGTTTACTATTAATTGTTTAGAAAAAGGACAAGATTTATCACATGGTGGTGCAGAATATAATAGTGGACCCGGTATGAACGGAAATGGTGTTGCTGATTTTGTAGATTCTTTAGCAGCTGTTAGACACGTAATTTTTCATGAAAAGTCTTTCACAATGAAAGAATTAGTTGAAGCAATTAAAAATGATTTTAAAGGGTATGAAGCATTACAACAACGTTTATTAAATGCTCCAAAATGGGGAAATAATGATGATAGGGCTGATGTAATTGTTTCTGAATTAACAGAATGTTTGGTAAAAGAAGCAGAAAGTTATAGAGGTAAATTAGGAAATAAAAAATTACCTGCATTATATCCTGTTTCTTCTAATGTTCCACAAGGAATGTCAGTGGCTGCTTTACCTTCAGGAAGAAATGCTTGGAAACCTCTAGCTGATGGTTGTTCTCCTTCTCAAGGTCAAGATAAATTAGGACCAACAGCAATACTACAATCATTAGGAAAATTACCACATGAATGTATTGATGGCGGAACATTGTTAAATATTAAATTAACTCCAGCTATTGTTTCAGGAAATGAAGGACGAGCAAGATTATCTGCTTTTATAAAAACTTTTATAGATTTAAATGTATTCCACATGCAATTTAACGTTGTAAGCCATGAAATTTTACGTTGTGCACAAAAAAATCCAGAAAATTATAAAAGTTTATTGGTTAGAGTAGCTGGTTATAGTGCTTATTTTGTTGAATTAAGTAAGGAAATTCAAGATGATATTTTAAGTAGAACACCACACAATTTATAAGGATATTATTATGAAACAATCTGCGTTTATTTTTGATCCTAATAATGCTATTGAAGAAGTTGAGGTAAAAGTTGCGTCAGAATTTGTAATAAAAGGCGAACCAATTACACATGTTTGGCGTTGTTTTAAAAGTGAAGATGGAAAAGTTCAATCAGGCTTTTGGACTTGTAAAGGAGGTTCTTTTTTTATTCCATCTCATACCTCAAATGAAATGTGTACAATATTGGAAGGTGAGGCAACAGTTGAAATGGAAAATGGAATAACGTTAGATTTAAAACCTAATGACGTTGTTTTTATTCCTTTTGGAATAAAAAATATTTGGCATGTGCCAAACTATGTACGTAAAAGTTATATGTGCTCTATTCCAAATTAATTATTTTTTAGCCAGCAGTATTTTATACTGCTGGCTTTTAGGAGTAGTTATGAAAAAAGTATATCAAGTTTTATTGTTATGCTATTGTATTATTTCTTTTGTTTCTTCTGCTATGGCAAACGAATCAATACGAACAGCTTGGTTAGCAGAAAGTGAAGCTGTACCAGCATGGTATGCACATGATATGCAAATGGATAAAATTTTACCCTTTGAATTTAAACTTTTTCCAACGGGTAAAAGACTTGTAGATAGTTCAAATCAATGGGATATTGCAGCTTGTGGATTAATTCCAGCTTTAGATAGCATTCTTAAAAAAGAAACAAAAATAATTGGTATTGGTGTTGATGAAAGTAAGGGAAATGCTTTATTTGTTCGTGAAGATAGTGATTTATTAAAAAATAATTATAAAAATTTAAAAGATGAAGCTAATAGTATTCGTGGAAAAACTATTTTATGTGCATTTGGAACAAATGCTCATCAATTAGTATTATCTTGGTTAGAAAAGTATGGATTAAAAGATACTGATGTAAGATTAGTTGATACTAAGCCAGAAGAAGCATTGCAGGCCTTTATAAAAGGAATGGAAGATATTGTAGTTTTATGGGCTCCTGATAGTTATAAAGCAAGTGAAAATGGATTAAAAGTATTAGCTACTGCTATGGATTGTGATGTTAAATTTTATACAGTTTTATTAGCAAATTCTAAATTTTTAGAAGAATACCCAGATAAAGTTGAGCAGTTTTTATCTATTTATTATGATGCACAAGATAAATTTAAGGCATTATCTTTAGATGAACAAGCAAAACTTTATAATAAATATCTATGGGATATTGCAAATTATAATCTAGAAACATCGTATGCTTATAAAGGAATAAAAGAAAATTATTTTATTTCTAAAAATGATCAATATAAAGAATTAATATGTCATGATTTTACAACAAAATTTTGTATAACATTAAAAAAAGCAATTTATTTCTATGGTTATATAAACGCTCTTTCACGTAATCAAATTGATTATTTATTAGAAACAAACTACATTTATTCAAAGTAATATAATAATAAAACGGCAAAATTATGCCGTTTTATTTTTTGGGAAGTAAAATATGATGTATTTTTGTATATTACTTGCTTGGTGTATTGGTGGATTTGTAAATAATATTACTGGAATGGGAGCTGCTATCATTGCATTACCTATTATGGCATTATATTTACCTATGAATATTCTTATTCCTGTGGGTTGTGCTTGTGGTGCTGCAATTGGAGTTTATCTTACTATTTTATATTATCAATATTTAGATTGGAAAACTATTTTTTTTATGTCATTGGGTAGTATTCCAGGATCAATTTGTGGAACACAAGTTCTATTATATTTACCTTCAAATGTATTAGAAATAATAATTGGTTTATTTTTATTATTATATGCCATGTGGCAATTATTTGTTAAAAAAATGATTGCATATAAAGAAAGCTATTATATTGCATTTGGTACTGCAATGATTTCTGGATTAGCAAATGCGTCAATTTCTTTTGGTGGACCTCCTGGATATATTTATTCTTCGTATGTTGGGTGGGATAGAAAAAAAGCTCTTGGTACATTAAGTTGTTTTTATTGTTTTATGTCATCGGTTACTATTTTTCAACAAATTAGTTATGGTTTGTTTGATAACAATATTATATTATTAACTTTTTTGTCTTTGACTGGAATGTTTATTGGGATAATTGTTTCTATTCCATTTGTAAAAAAAATAGATGTTATGATGTATAGAAAATTATTAATTAGTGCTATTATTGGAGCAGGTTTTCTTTGCTTATATCATGGATATTTTTAATGTAAAAGTAAATAAAAAAGGACTTATGAAATTTATCTATAATTCATAGAAAAGAAATAAGAATTAAGTAAGAAAAGAAACTTACAAGAATATAAAAATTTAATAGATATAAAATCTTCTGTTATTACCAATAAAATAAAAAATTTATTATAAACAGCATAATAAAATAAAAATTTATTATAGGGCTGAATTGTCAATCCAAGTGCGACACTTATTGTAAAAAAACTTCAATTGGAGTTGTCCAATTTAGACATTTTTTAGGTTTATTATTAATGAGTACTAATTTTTATTGTAATTCTTCTTGTGTTATCTTTGTTAGCTTAGATAAATTTGTTTGTTTTGGATAAAACTCTCTTAATAAACTATTAGCATTTTCATTACTATCTCTTGCCCCATTGTTTTTTGGTCAAATAAGTATCTGCAAAGAAAAATCTATTTTTTGTTAGTTTTTTATTCGATTATGACAAGCAAATTCCTTTCCTCTATCTGAAGTTACAGATTTCATAGCTCCTTTAGGTAATACAGAAAAAAGATAGCTTATTGTTTTTTTCATGGCATGGGCT
>JAHHTE010000076.1 GCA_020024815.1 Mailhella sp. | reverse complement strand
AAGGGGGATAGGGGGAAAACTTTTGCAAAAGTTTTCCCCCTAAAAATTCATAATTAAAAATTTAATAAATAAAATTAATTAGTAACAGTTGTTCCAGCGTTTTCGCCACAAATAACGCGTTTAATATTTCCACCAATGATATTGCATACAACAATAGGCATATTATTTTCACGAGCTAAAGTAATTGCTGTTGCGTCCATTACTTTTAATTCTTTATCAAGAGTTTCTTTGTAAGTAATATTTTCATAACGTACTGCATCAGAGTGCTTTTCAGGGTCTTTATCATAAATACCGTCAACTCTTGTTGCTTTAATAATAGCTTCACAACGAAGTTCCATAGCACGAAGAGCTGCGGCAGTGTCTGTTGTAAAATATGGGTTACCTGTACCACCAGCACAAATAACTATACGTCCCTTTTCAAGGTGGCTTAATCCTTTACGTCTAATGTATGGTTCACAAAGTTCTGTTGTTTCAATTGCAGAAAGAACACGAGTTGGTTTTCCTATTTTTTCAAGAGCTTCTTGTACTGCCATAGCATTCATAATGGTAGCAAGCATACCCATATAATCAGCAGTTGCTCTTTCCATACCTTTTGCAGAGGAAGAAAGACCACGAAAAATATTACCACCACCAATTACAAGCACAATTTCAAGTCCCATATTATGAACATCAGCGATTTCTTTACAAATACTTGAAACAGTTTCTGGATCAATACCAAAGCCTTTTTCACCAGCTAAAGATTCGCCACTAAGTTTTAAGAGAACACGACGGTATTTTAATTCGCTCATATTAATTTCCTTTATGAGAATTTTTAGAAGTTAGTTCTTTTAGACTTTGTACATAGGGTTGTCCCCATGTACCTTCATCAACGCGAATATATTTTAAAAATGTATAAAATGAGATATGCCAAGCATTAATAAAACCTGCTTTGCCATCTAAAAAGCCTTTTTTAATAAAATACATAGCTATAAATCGCCATATAGAATGACAAATAGCCTTGTTTATCCCACCTTTTTTTCCCTCTGCTCGCATGGAATTTGCACCTCGTGTTGCATAAATATTAAGTTTTTCCATTTGATGAGCAAAATCAGAATAAGAATAATGAAGCAAATCTCCATTTAAAATACTATGTTCTTTAGTAGGTGTATATGTGGGATGTCCATTTTGTTGAGAAATAGTAATGCCTTCTGGTTTAAAAAGTCGAAAAAGTCTATCAGGATACATACCACCATGTCGTAAAAAGCGGTTATAATACCATGTTAAACGGGAAACTTGATAAGCTGAAATTGTGGATTTTGTATTAATTGCTTGTAAGATTTCGTCTTTTAATTCTAAAGAACAAATTTCATCACAATCTAAAAAAAAGATCCATTCAGAAGGAGCATTTTTATTTATCCAATTAATTCCAAATTGGATTTGTTCCATATAGCCTTTAAAGGTATTTTCAATAAAAGTAGCTTGATTATTTTGACAAATTTCTTTTGTTTTGTCTGTGCTATATGAATCAATAACAACTATATTGTCGCAGAAAGATAAAGCTTTGAGGCACGAATCAATAGTTCGTTCCCCATTTAAAACAATAATAAGGGCAGTAAGTTGAGCTTTTTTTTCTGTCATAAAATTTCTTTTTGGTTTTTATACAAAAAATAAGACAGGTTTAACCTGCCTTATTTTGTAATTTTTTTCAAGAAAAATTTAAACTATTCACCAAGAACAAGGCGTTTGAATCCAACAATAGTAAATTCTGCACCTGCGTCTTTGGAAGCTTGTTTTTGAAGATCTGCAATGCTCATTTTATCATCACGAATGTATGATTGTTCCATAAGGCAAATTTCTTTGCAATATTTTTTAACAGCACCATCAGCAATTTTATCAATGATATTGTCTGGTTTACCTTCTTCTTTTGCTTTGTTTTTGTAAACTTCGCGTTCACGTTCAAGAAGAGCTGGGTCAACACTTGCCATATCAAGAGCAATAGGGTTAGCAGCAACAACTTGCATTGCAACGTTTTTAGCAAAATCAATAGCAGCAGCTTCATTACCAGTTGCTTTAACTTCTACTAATGCAGCTAATTTACCATTGGAGTGAACATAAGTACCAACAATACCTTCAGCACATTCAGCATTGTGAGTTTTGCCAAGAAGAATGTTTTCACCAATAGCAGCAACAGCTTCACCAATAGCTTCTTTTAATGTAGTACCTTTGAATGGTTTTTCAAGAATTTCTTCAGAAGAAGCACCAAAGTTATCAAAAGCATGGTTTACAACGTCTTTAGCAAAATCAATAAATTTATCACCACGTGCTACGAAGTCAGTTTCACATTTAACTTCAACAGCAACAGCTTTTTTATTATCATCAGCAACTTTAAGGATAATTACACCTTCTTCAGCTGCACGGTCAGCACGTTTAGCAGCTTTTGCAAGACCTTTTTGACGAAGCCAGTCAATAGCTTTTTCAATATCAGCACCACTTTCAGTAAGTGCTTTTTTGCAGTCCATCATGCCTGCACCAGTTTTTTCGCGGAGGTCTTTTACCATAGAAGCGGTAATTTGGCTCATTATATATCTCCAATTAGCTATAAGTTGAAAATTGTGCCGCAATAAAAATCACGGCACATATATTGAAATTTTTCTATAAAAGAAAATTATTCAGCAGCTTGTTCAGCTTCAGCTTCATTTTTAGCAGCAATAGTTTCTAAATCTACAACTGCACCGTCTTTACCCATTGCAGCACCTTCAAGACAAGCGTCTGCCATAGCACCAACAAAGAGTTTAATTGCACGGATAGCATCATCATTACCAGGAATGATGTAATCAATAACATCAGGATCGCAGTTAGTATCAGTGATAGCAACTACTGGAATACCAAGTTTACGACATTCTTTAATTGCAATATCTTCACGGTGTGGGTCAATTACAAAAGCAAGTTGTGGAATGCCTTGCATATCTTTAATACCACCCAAGGTGAGATTGAGTTTATCAAGTTCACGTTGAAAAGTAAGAATTTCTTTTTTAGAATAACGGTTGATAGTTCCGTCAGCAAACATTTGTTCTAATTTTTTAAGGCGATCAACGCTTTTTTGAATGGTAACAAAGTTTGTTAAAGTACCACCCATCCAGCGGTAAGTTACAAAAGGTTGACCTGCTCTTTCTGCTTCTTGAGCAACAGCTTCTTGAGCTTGGCGTTTAGTACCAATGAAAAGAACTTTGCCACCATTTGCAACAGTTTCAACGATTTTATCGTGAGCTGTACGGAAAAGTTTTACAGTTTGTTGTAAGTCAATAATATGTACGCCGTTACGTGCACCAAAAATGTAAGGACGCATTTTAGGGTTCCAACGACGTGTTTGGTGTCCAAAGTGAACACCAGTTTCTAACATTTGTTTCATGCTTACATAAGCCATGATAGTTCCTCCAAGGGTTTTTTTCGTCCATTTCTAAGTAAAATTAACACCCATATACATAAAGTATTTTATTGAAATAACACAAGTTATTCAAAATTGTGCGACTTTCAATTTTCACGGGACCCTTAACGCTTAGAAATGTGTTTAATGAATAACTTGCTTTATTTACGCAAATTTCTTTATTTTGGCAAGTAAAATTGTGAAAAAAATAAATTTTTGTTTTGGATAATAGATAAAATAAAAATTTAGTTTTAATTTAGTTTTTTTTGAGAGGGGAACTTTTTTCAAAAGTTCCCCTCTCAAGCTCTCCTCTCAAAACTTTATTAATTCAAAAGCTTTTTTGCGTGCAAAAGAGCTTTTGTTGTTTTTTATATTATATTTTTTTATATCTAAGTCAGAAAAATTTATTGAAACTTGTTTTAATAAATTGCTTGATTGAGGGGGATTACGGGGGATACTGTCTTTATTCGTAGCTTTCTTTGTCGCAACGGCTAAAGCGAAATTATTTCTTTAAAAAAATAAAAAATATGAAAATAAAATTATATTAAAAGTTTTTGAAAAAGGGGTGTGGGGAGAAAACTTTTGCAAAAGGTTTCTCCCCACATAAAAGATCATATCTTATTATTTTTTTTGAAAAAAAGCATTTACTCTTTCTTCTGTGTTTGCTTCGATATTTTTAAAGAAAAGAGGGTAATTATAGCTATGTAAATCACCTTTTGGAAAGTATTCACGAGGGGGAGCTGTTTCTATATCATACATATCAACAATAACAGCACCAATTTTTTTATCTATCCATGCGTTTGTCGCGTGGTCGTGAATTTTTTGTGTTCCATCTTCTTCTGTTTCAATAAATCCTAAATGTAGGCTTTTATCTGCAATTTCTTCGCTTGTTGACCATGAAAGAGGATTAACACAAAGGGCATTGGGAAGAAGGGTAAAACCTTTTGTTCCACCTTTTGCAAGGGTATTATAACTAATAATACAATTTTGTTGCGTTGGGCTATTACATAATTCCATTTCTAATTCATTTAAATCTTTTTGTGTTACAGTATAGCCAATAATATTAGCTGATATGAGATTTTTAGGCATTTTGTTAATTGCTTTTAAATGCTTGAGGAGAGCCAAAATAAGAATAGATCCTTGACTGTTACCAGCTAAAATAAGTGGTCTGCCATTGTTCCAATTTTCCATATAATGGAAATAGGCTTTTATAATATCTTGGGTTGGAACTTTGTAATATTCAACAATAGTATCACGGTCAGCTAAGTGTGCTTCCATTGTTAATTGTCTATAATGAGGATTAAAAATACGGCATGTTTTATCATAACTTCCTGCATGAGTCATACGAGGGCGTAGTGGAAGTTTTCTAAATTCTTCATTATATGGATCGAGATAAATTTCTGTTTTGCTGTGTAAAACTGTGCCATGTACAAAGAAAACATCTGCTTTTTTATCATTGTTGTGAATTTCGTTTTCTGGAATTCGTACCCAAAATTTTTTTTCATTGTAATCAGGTTCTTTAGGGATATTCATATTTTCCTCTACGCTAAATAAATAATATTATTTCCAAGTGATGTAATATTTTTAACGGAATTGTCAATAAGTTCAAAGGTGTTTTCAATTCCAATCATGCCAAAGTTTGGAATGCCTATTTTGGGTTCGCAGGCAATAAACATACCATTTTCAAGTGGTTCTTTGAAATTTTTGGCAAGAACAGGATTTTCATCAACAGTCAATCCAATGCCATGTCCTAAAAAAGGAACGCTGTTTTGTTTATATCCCATAAAGTTTTCTTCAAAATTATATTGTTTCACTTTTTCGAGAGTGTTAAACCAAATTTCTTCAGGAATAGTACCTTGTTTTAAAGTATTAATAATCATATCTTGAATTTCAATACAAAAATCTAAAGCTTTTTTTGCTACGTCTGGTAAATCTTTTTCTTTTCCATAAAAATAGCATTGTGTTTTATCTGTATGATATCCTTTATAATTAAAAAGCATATCAACACAGAGAGGTGTATTTTTTGTTAAAATAGTATTTGAACCAAGACAAGGTAAAACAGGGTGTAAGCCTTGAAATCCCATAGCTCCATTATAATAATGAGCAGTGTTTAGAGAATTGCCTAATGCTACATGTCCATAAAAAGATTCTTCACCATGAGCAGACATACGGCACATTTTACCATGTTCAAGTTCTGTATAAATAGCAATACATATTTCTGCAATTTTCTTTTCTGTAAGTTCTTTTTCTTGAGGATAAGCAGTTAAATTTTTATCAAAATCTTTAAGATAAGAATATGTTTGTTCTCCTTTTTCTAAATATTCTTGTATAGCAAAAGGAAGAATTTTTTCTAGAGCAAGTGCTTGTCTTTTTCCAGCTTCTCGCATGAATTTAGCTTCATATTCACTTTTTATACTGCGAATATATTTTATTGCATTATCTATTGCTTGTGGTTTAGAATTTTGAAACGCTTTGATTTTAGAGAAAAATAATTGTGCTAATTGATAGGTAATACCTGTTGCTTCTATGCCAAGTTGCCAATTTTCTACAATAGGCATATTGAGTTCATGGCAAATTTTTTCTATTTCAGAATAAGATTTATAAGGGTATATATGTGTAAGAGAACTTTCTTTTTTTGCTCTTTCTAATCCTTTACGAACAAAGAGAATAGGTTCATTTTCAAGAGGTATCCATAAAACACCATTGGCAAGTGTACCTGTAAAATAATAAATACTTATTCTTGAAAAAATAAAAATTCCTGAAAGTTCTGGATAATTATTTGCTATATAATGGCGAATTTTTTGTATACGATTTTGTGTTTCTTGTGGTGGTAAGTAGTCCATTTTTTTATCCTTAATACTATTTTTTATAAGGTATCGTTAAAATTTTATAATAGCAATATTTTGTTCATAATTAAAACTGCATTATTTTATATTGAAATCTTATGGGTTAAAGAGTATATTTTTTGCCAATATGAAATAATATAGGGAAATATATGCTTTTTGACGATCAATTACGCCGTTTATTTACAGAAAATAAAGTTATTGCCATTGTTGGAGCAAAAGATAAAGCAGGCTCTCCTGTTGAACATGTTGGACGTTATTTGCTAGAACAAGGCTATGAAATATTACCTATACACCCTGTACGAAAAACAGCATGGGGACTTGAAACATATAAAAGTTTAGCAGAGTTACCTAAAACTCCTGATATTGTATGTTTATTTAGAACACCTGATGCTTGTTTAGAACACGCAAAAGAAATTTTAAATCTTTCATGGCGACCAAAAGTTTTTTGGATGCAACTTGGAATTAGCCAAGAAGAAGCAGGAAAACTTATGGCTCAAGAAAATATTTGTGTTGTTGAAGATGCATGCATTGAAATTGAACACAAACGAGTTTTTGCAAAGTAGGTTATAATGTCAGAAAAAAGTTTTTCTTGTCAACGTTGTGGACATTGTTGTCATGGACGTGGAGGAATTGTCGTAGGACAAAGAGATTTACCTCGTTTATTGGCATATTTTAACATGGCAGAACAAGATTTTTTAGCAAAATATACAGAAATTTTTGACGGAAAACCAACACTTATTGTTGGTGATGATGAATATTGTTATTTTTTTAAAGAA
This sequence comes from Mailhella sp., assembly GCA_020024815.1. Classification (GTDB taxonomy): domain Bacteria; phylum Desulfobacterota; class Desulfovibrionia; order Desulfovibrionales; family Desulfovibrionaceae; genus Taurinivorans. The sequence goes on along the minus strand of JAHHTE010000076.1, from coordinate 2,279 downwards.
GGAAAAGGTTGCACAATTCACGAGGCAAGACCTGATGTTTGTCGAGCATGGCCATATTTTAGAGGAAACCTTATTGATGAGATAAGTTTTGAAATGGCAAAAGAAGATTGCCCTGGCATAGTAAAAGATATTTCTCATGCGTTTTTTGCACATGATGGATATGCGTATTTAAAAGATAACCATTTACTTTGTGAAAATCCAAAAGTAAATGGTAGAGCATTGATTATAGATGAAAAGGAATTACCTCCTTTATAAAGGTTTTATTTTTTATGGCAACGCAAGGTATGACATTAAAAGAAGCATATATTCTTTTAAATATTGAACGTACTGCAAGTATTGACGAGGTTAAACAAGCTTATCGCAAACGTGCGTTTGAGTTACACCCTGATTTAAATCCTAATAATAAAAATGCTGTTCATGATTTTCAAAAGGTTAATGAAGCTTATGTAACAATTATTTCTTATTTAGATAGTCAAGATAAGAAAAAAAATGCAAAAGCACATGTTTTTGATGATGCTAAGTCAGCAAAAAATAATCAACAAGCAAGTTATCAAGAAGCAAAACGTAAAGAAGAAGAAAGAAGAAAAGAAGAACGTTTACGTAAAGAACAAGAACGAAAAGAACGTTTAGAACGTGAACGAAAAGAAACAGAACGGCGTCAAGCTAGAGAACGAGCAAGAGCAGAAGAAGAACGCCGTCGCCGTTTACAAGAAGAAATTTTACGTCAAGATGAAAAAAGAAAAGCAAAAGTAGAAGAAGATAGACAAAATATTATGCGAAAACTTGAGGAAAAAGCTCAAGAATTTCGTAATATGATTATTAATCAAATGGACGAAGCACGCAAACAACGTGAACAACGGGAAAAACGTGGTGCTAGTTCTTATTCTTCCTCTGGTAAGCCCATTTATAGTAAAAATGGGGAAGATTATGAGGATAGAATCCATAAGCAACATTTTGAAAAGGTTATGGAAAATGATAAAACTCAAGGTATGTACGAAGAGATTTATCAAACCCTTAATGATAATAAACGTGAAGTAATAAGACCAAATCTTGAAATAAAGAAAAAAGAAAAAAAAGTAAAAGAAAATTTTACACCTGTTAAAAATTCTGCTACTAAGGATAATAGTGTTTCGCAAGCTATTATAAAAGCAAGTGCAGAGCCTTTTCAAGGTATAAAAAAAGGTATATCTTCTTGGTTTAAAAATCAAATTGATGAAGAATTAGAACTTGTTTTGCCTGCGTCAAAATTGCAACCAGGTACGAAAATGCGTTTGCAATTTCGTGTTGGATTAACAAATGAATTACAAACTATTGAATTAACTTTGCCAAAGGATTTTGTTCCTGGAAAACCTTTGCGATTAAAAGGTATGGGAAAAAAAATAGGAAAATGGCAAGGAGATTTATATTTAAAACTTCAATCAAAGTAGGGAGTATTTATGAATATTCTTATTTTTGGACCTAATGGTAGTGGTAAAGGAACACAAGGCGATCTTATTATGGAAAAATATGGGGTTGCTCATATTGAATCAGGTGCTGTTTTCCGTCAACATGTAGGACAAGGAACTGAACTTGGTAAAAAAGCAAAAGAATATATGGATAAAGGTGAACTTGTTCCTGATGAAATTACAATTCCTATGATTTTGGAAATTTTAAAAGAAAAAGGCAATAATGGTTGGCTCTTAGATGGTTTTCCTCGTAATATGGAACAAGCTCGTAAATTAAAAGAAGCTCTTGATAATGCTAATATGCAATTAGATTATGTAGTGGAAATTGTGCTTGCACGTGAAACTGCTCGTAATCGTATTATGGGTCGTAGACTTTGCAAAAATAATAATAATCACCCTAATAATATCTTTATTGATGCTATTAAACCAAATGGTGATGTATGCCGTGTATGTGGTGGAGATCTTTCTGCTCGTGCTGATGACCAAAACGAAGAAGCTATTAATAAACGCCATGATATTTATTATAATAAAGAAAATGGTACTCTTGCAGCAGCATATTATTTTAAAGATGTTGCAGCAAACAGTAATGGAAAAACTGTATATATAGAACTTGATGGTAGTGGTACTATTGATAGTATTAAAGATACCTTATTATCACAACTTAAATAATTTTTTATTTTTTATGGGGGAAATGATTTCCCCCATGCCCTCTCAATATATAAAATCTCTTTGAAGTTTTTTCAAAGAGATTTTACTATTTTTAAGGTATAATAACTTTTTATAATTATTGAAAGACTATGTTTTTAAATTAATTTTATTTTGTTTATTTAATAT
>JAHHTE010000075.1 GCA_020024815.1 Mailhella sp. | reverse complement strand
TTTAGATTAAAAAGTTTTGAGAGGAGAGTTTGAGAGGGGAACTTTTTCAAAAGTTCTCCTTTCAAAAGATAGAAAAAATACTTATTTTTTTATAACAAGTTATAGTGATTGAATTTTTTCTGAAATTTCTTGAATTTTTGTTTCAAAATCAGATAATTTTTGAATATCACCTTCATTTAACGCAGAAAAACTTGCGGAAAAAATATAGTCCCATTTTAAATATTGGGTGATACAATTAAGTTGTTCTTGAATAAGTCTATATTGAGGGTCTTCTAATCCACTTGCTCCAACACTTATACTTATAATTTTTTTAGGGTTGTTTTGTAATGCTTCAACTCGTGTAATAAATTTATCAACAAGAAGTTTTAATTGGGCAGAAACTCCCCACCAGTAAACAGGACTACCAAAAACAATGAGATCTGTTTCTGATATTTTTTCTAATAATACATTTGCATCATCTTTTTGAATACATCGTCCATTGTTTTTTGAACACTGGTAACAGGCATAACATGGTGTAATTTTATAATCATAAAGATTTATAAATTCTATTTCATGGTTAGAGAGAAGTTTTTGTTCAAGAGAATGTAATGCGGTAATTGTATTACCTTTTTTTCGTGGACTACCATTTAAAATAAGAATTTTCATTGTATTATCCTTTTTTTATTGTGATTGGTATTTTTCTTCAATTTCTTTAGCTGTTTTTTCTACAACATCGCGAAATACTTGTCTTTCGTCTTCAAGAGCTTTTGCTACGTTTTTATCATGGATAGCTATAATTTGAGCAGCCATATATGCAGCATTTTTTGCTCCAGCTTTATCAAGAGCTACTGTTCCTACTGGAAATCCTGGAGGCATTTGTACTGTTGCTAAAAGAGCATCAAGACCATTTAATGCTGATCCTGTTACAGGAATACCAATAACTGGTTTAATAGTTCTTGCTGCAACTGCTCCTGCTAAGTGTGCAGCCATGCCAGCAGCACAGATGAAAACTTGACAGCCTTCTTTTTCTAATTCATCAACAATTTTTTCTGTACGAATAGGAGTACGGTGTGCTGATGAAACAGTAAAACGATAGCTAACACCAAGTTTTTTTAAAACTTCAATACAGGGACTAATGGTATTTTCATCTGACGCTGAACCCATTAAAATTCCAACTTGTACCATTTTAAAAACCTCTTTAATCTTAAAAGTATTTATTAAATTTTATAAGGGGAATTATTATATTATCCCCCTATTGTTAATGCTAATAAAATATTATTTGTTTGCTAAGCGTTTAATACCTTTATCCCCAATATCTCTACGATAATAGGAATTTTCCATTTTAATTTTATTAACAGCTTGGTAAGATTTGTCTTTTGCTTCTTGTAAAGTATCCCCTAACGCAACAACACAAAGAACGCGTCCACCATTGGAAAGTATTTTATTATTTTCAAATTTAGTACCAGCTTGAAATACCATTGTATTTTCTAGGGCATTTGCTTCATCTAATCCTGTAATTTCCATACCTTTTGGATAAGATTCAGGATAACCTTTTGCAGTAATAACAACACCAAGAGCAGATTGTGGATAAAGTTCTAAATGAATGTTATCTTTTTTGAGTGTACCATTTACGCAAGCTTGCATAATTGGTAAAATATCACTTTTCATACGCATAAGTAATGGTTGACATTCAGGATCACCAAAACGCACATTATATTCAAGAACTTTTACCCCTTGTGCTGTCATCATAAGTCCAGCATATAAAATACCTTTAAAAGGTGTTCCACGTTTTGCCATTTCTTTAAGAAGTGGGCGAACTGTTATATCTGCTAATTTTTCTAGTTTTTCATCTTGTGCTAATGGTGCAGGACTGTATGCTCCCATGCCACCAGTATTTAATCCAGTATCACCTTCGCCTATTGCTTTGTGGTCTTGTGCAGATGGAAGAGCAAGAGCATTTTCACCATCACAAAAACAAAGTAAAGAAAGTTCTTCACCAATAAGAAATTCTTCAATAACAATGGTATTACCAGCATCACCAAATTTTTTATCACTAAGCATAGCTTTTACAGCTTGTTTAGCTTCTTCTATTGTTTGGGCAATAATAACACCTTTACCCGCAGCAAGTCCGTCAGCTTTTACAACAAGAGGTGCTTGGTGTTTATCAATAAAGGCAAAAGCTTCTTGTTCACTTTGAAAAGTATCGTATGCAGCTGTTGGAATATTGGCAGCTATCATAGCTTCTTTAGAAAAAGCTTTGCTTCCTTCAAGTTTAGCACAAGCTTTGCTTGGACCAAAACATGGAACACCAATAGCTTGCATTGCGTCAGTAATTCCTAAAGTAAGTGGAAGTTCAGGTCCTGGCACAACAAAATCAATATTTTTTTCTTTTACAAAAGCTACTAAGCCATCAATATCATTATCTGCAATGTTAACATTATGAGCAAATGTTCCTCCATTACCGGGAGCAACAAAAATTTCATCTACAAGGGGACTTTGTTTTAATTTCCATGTAAGTGCATGTTCACGCCCACCAGAGCCAATAACTAAAATACGCAAGGAGAGCCTCCTATGGATTAAAAAATTATTTAAATACCTATTAAAGAATAGTCTTTTTTACTTTTTTTTTCAATGATAAAATAAGGGAGAAAAAGAATTTTTAGAGTAGTTTTTTATGTATTTTTTTGTGAGGGAAACTTTTGAAAAAGTTCCCTTCTCAAATTCTTCCCTCAAAACTTTTTAATTTTAGAATTTTTTTGTATAAAAAGAAGTCCTTGTGTTTTATAAAGTTGATTGTAAAAATTATTAAAGATAATAATATATTATATAAAATAAAAAAATGCTTTTGTAAGCAAAAGCATTTTTGAGGTAAAAAGTTTTGTAAGGGGGTTGTAGGGGGAGAAACTTTTTCAAAAGTTTTCCCCCTAAGAAAATTTATTTATAAGCTAAATTATTCTCTAATAAGTTTAAGTAATTCTTGTGTTTTTTCTTGCATTAATTGTTCATTGGCTTTGCTTTCAACATTAAGTCTTAAAACTGGTTCAGTATTAGAACCACGAACATTGAAACGCCAATTATCAAATTCCATAGAAAGACCGTCAATTTTAATAATTTCTTTTACATCGTTTTTGTAATAATTTTCTATTTTTTCTAAAATAGCAGGTACATTTTCAACTTTGGAATTGATTTCTCCACTGCAAGGGTAGGCTTTTATTCTTGAATCAACAAAATCAGCAAGGCTAAGATTTGTTTCAGAAAGAAGTTTAGCAACTAAAAGCCAAGGGAGCATACCAGAATCACAATACGCAAATTCTCTAAAATAATGGTGAGCACTCATTTCTCCACCATAAAGAGCATTTTCTTTTCGCATACATTCTTTGATAAAAGCGTGGCCTGATTTGCTTGTAATATTAATTCCATTATTTTCTGATACAAGCTCAATAGTATTCCATGTTAAACGTGGGTCGTGGATAATTTTTTCATTTGGATATGTTTTAAGTAAGGCACTAGCGAGCATTCCAACGATATAATAGCCTTCAATGAATCGTCCATTTGCATCATAAAAGAAACAACGGTCAAAATCACCGTCCCAAGCAATACCAAAATCGGCTTTGTGTTGACGAACTAATTGTGCAGTTTTTTCTCTATTTTCAGGCAAAAGAGGGTTAGGAATACCGTTTGGAAAAGTACCGTCAGGGTTTTCATCAACTAAAATAAATTCAAAAGGAAGAAAAGGAATAAGTTCTTTTAATGCTAGGTATGCACAACCATTACCGGGATTAGCAACAATTTTAAATGGTTTTAATTTACTAATATCAACATAAGAAAGAAGTTTTTCAACATAGGCTTTACGGTAAGAAGTTTCCATAAAAGAGCCTGATATTGTATGCGGAATTTGTTGCCCTTCAAGAATACGTTGTTTAAGGGATAAAAGTCCAGTATCAGCACTAATTGGAATAGCATTTTCACGAACTAATTTTAGTCCATTTTCATCTTGTGGATTATGGCTACCTGTAACCATAATGCCACCATCAAAAGGAATATTATTTTCTTGCATATAGGCTGTTGCGTGGTAAATTTCTTCTGTACCACACATACCAATACCTACAACATTTGCTCCAGCACTTTGTAATCCTGTTGCAAGGGCTTTATATAAATCTGGTGAAGAAAGTCTTGCATCATAGCCAATAACAACATTTTTAATATTAAACTCTTGTACATAAGCATAGCCAATTTCAAGGGCTAAAGCTGGACTAATGGAACTTGGAACTTTTCCACGTATATCATAGGCTTTAAAGCAATCTAAATTCATTTTTTTATCCTATTTTTTTGGTATAATATTTTGTAATTATAATAAAAGTAATATATACATTGTTAAATGAATTAGTAGGGTTAAGAAATATTATTTTATAATAGATTAGCTAAGAGTTAATGGTTTTATAAAAAGAGGGGAAAATGATTTCCCCTAAGAATTTCATTATATGTTTTTTGCAAAAAAATGTTTTTCCACCATATCACAAAGAATGTGTCCTGTTGCAATATGCATTTCTTGAATATTATTTGTAATGGTTGAGGGAACACAAAGACAAATATCTGCAATATTTTTCATTTGTCCTCCTGTTTCACCAGTAAAAGCAATAGTTAGGAGTTTTTTCTTTTTAGCCATTTCAAAGGCAGAAAGAATATTTTTACTATTTCCAGAGGTAGAAATACCAACAAGAACATCTCCTTCTTGTCCTAATCCTTCCACTTGACGAGCAAAAATTTGTTCAAAGCCAAAATCATTACCAATAGCAGTAAGAGCAGAGGTATCTGTGGTTAAGCTGACACTTGCTAGGGCAGGACGATTAAGTTTATAGCGTCCAATAAGTTCTGCTGATAAATGTTGGCAATCAGCAGCTGATCCTCCATTTCCACAAAAAAGGATTTTTTTGCCTTGTTCAAGAGCTTGTATCCAAGTTCTTGCGATAGTTTCAATTTGTTGACTTTGCTTTTTGAGATTTTGGAAATTATGAATAATTTCTTCAATCGCATTTTCTGTATGCATAGATTAAAACCTTAGTTTAAATGTGCACCATGACATTTTTTATATTTTTTTCCACTTCCACAAGGGCAAGGATCATTACGTCCAATTTTTTCAGGGTTTATCTGATTTTGGGTATAATTTTGATTTGTTACAACTTCTTTATGACGAAGTTCAACTCCTTGTTTTTGCTCTTGTTTTTCTTCAATCACTTGTTCTTGTTGTGTTGTATTTTGTTCGGTTTGTGTTTCATTTATAGTATTTTGTTCAGCAGGTGTTTCTTCTTTTTTAATACGTACACGAGTAAGAGAACGTAATGCACCTTCTTTTATTTGATAAATCATATTTTGGAAAAGAGAAAAACCTTCACGTTTATATTCAAGTTTAGGGTCTCTTTGTCCATACCCACGAAGCCCAATTCCTTCACGTAAATAATCCATACTTTTAAGATGGTCTTTCCAACAACGGTCTAATTCTTCAAGTACAAAATAACGAAGAACATCATTATAAATAGGACCAGATTCTTCACGAAGTTCATTTAAAATTGCTTGTAAAGCATTTTTACATTCTTCTTTAGTTACTTTAGTTGTTTGATCTTCAAGTAAGCTTGGAATCATACGTCCCATATTACAGGTATCTAAAATTCTAGCACCAATTTCAGCACGTTGTTCTTTTGTTTGTTCTTTTTCATGTTCACTATAAAAAATATCATCAAGAACTTCATCTGCAAAATCAAGAACAAGAGGTTCTGCTTCTTGTTCATGGATAATTTCTTGTCGCAAATCATAGATAACAGTTCTTTGTTGGTTCATTACGTTATCATAATCAAGAAGAGTTTTACGTATTTCAAAGTTATGAGCTTCTACTTTCTTTTGTGCATTTTCAATAGCTTTTGAAACAAGTTTATTTTCAATAGCTTCACCTTCACTCATGCCAAGTTTTTGCATAAGAGAAGAAATACGTTCAGAGCCAAAAATACGCATTAAATTATCTTCTAAAGAAAGATAAAAACGAGAAGAACCGGGATCACCTTGACGACCAGAACGACCACGTAACTGGTTATCAATACGGCGGCTTTCATGGCGTTCTGTACCTAAAATATGTAAACCACCAAGTTCATTAACACCATCACCAAGCTTAATATCAGTACCACGTCCTGCCATGTTTGTAGCAATGGTAACGTGTCCTTTTTGTCCTGCTTCTGCAACAATTTGTGCTTCTTGTGCTAAGTGTTTAGCATTGAGAACATTGTGGGGAATATTCATTTTTCTTAAAATAGAAGAAAGATATTCAGAAGTTTCAATAGAAATTGTACCAACTAAAACAGGTTGACCCTTTTCATGGAGTTCTTTAATTGCTTCAGCAATGGCAGCATATTTTTCTTTTTGTGTACGATAAATAATATCAGGATAATCTTTACGGATCATGGGCTTATTGGTTGGAACTGTGATAGTTTCAAGTCCATAAATTTCCATAAATTCAACAGCTTCTGTTTGTGCTGTACCTGTCATACCACCAAGTTTTTCATACATACGGAAGTAGTTTTGATAGGTAATACTTGCAAGAGTTTGGTTTTCTGATTCAATTTTAACACGTTCTTTTGCTTCCAAAGCTTGGTGTAAGCCATCGCCAAAACGTCTACCTTCCATAGGACGACCAGTAAATTCATCAATAATAACAACTTTATTTTCATTTGTTATCATGTAATCTACATCTTTTTGGTAACAATGATGAGCTCTAAGTGCTTGTAAAACATGGTGTTGTAACGCTATACTTGCAGGGTCAAAAAGGTTTTCAATTTGTAAAAGTTCTTCAACTTTATTCACCCCTTCTTCTGTAAGTAAAGCACTACGGCTTTTTTCATCAACAGTAAAATGTATTTCTTTTTCTAAATGCTTTACAAGGTCGTCCATTTGAATATAAAGACCTGTGGATTCAGAGGCAGCACCAGAAATAATAAGTGGCGTTCTTGCTTCGTCAATTAAAATAGAGTCAACTTCGTCAACAATAGCAAAATTGTGTTTTCTTTGCACCATATCAGAAGCATAAAATTTCATATTATCACGCAAATAATCAAAGCCAAATTCATTATTTGTACCATAAGTAATATCGCAATTATAGGCAGCTTGTCTTTCTTGGTCATTAAGATTATGCAAAATTACACCACAGCTAAGACCTAATGCATTATAAAGTTGGCTCATCCATTCGCTATCACGCTTAGCAAGGTAATCATTTACAGTAACAACATGAACACCCTTACCAGAAAGAGCATTTAAAATAACTGGTAAAGTAGCCATAAGAGTTTTACCTTCACCAGTTTTCATTTCTGCAATTTTACCATGATGAAGGGTTATTCCACCCATAAGTTGCACATCGTAATGACGCATACCAAGTATACGCTTACTTGTTTCACGAACAAGTGCAAAAACTTCGGGTAAAAGTTTATCTAAACTTTCGCCTTGTTGAATGCGTTCTTTATAGCCTGCTAAGGTAGGTGCTAATTCACTATCTTGTAAGGCTTGCATTTGTGGTTCTAATTCATTGATTTTTTTTACAATGGGACGTAATGATTTTATATATCTATCGTTTCGTGTTCCAAAAATTTTTGTAAAAAGGAATTTCATGTATACGCTCCCTAATAATACCTATGTATAGTATAAAATAAAACATGAAAGCACATTTGGCAAATATCTTTTTATAAAAAAATATTTTTGATATAGTAATATATTGGAATTATTATAAATAAAATATTAAACTTTTTTATTATTTTGCTTTTTTCTTGACGCAATTCTTTGAATAAGTGATACTTTTTTCATAATTTTTTATAAGGATATGTTATGAAATCAAAACACCCAGATCTTGTTGTTGCTTTTAAAAATGGCGAACTTGTTTCTGATGATGAATATTATATGCTTTGTAGGCGTGGTGATGAATGGGCTTTGCCAAAACCTGATGAACTTATTCCTTTACCCCATGAAAGCGAATTTTTTCTTTTACCAGGTAGAAAAGCCGTAGGGTTAAATAAAGAAACTGGGCAAGTAGAAGAATTAGATGATATGCTTGCTGTTGCTGCTTTTGTTGCTCCAGGTTATACATTAAGTGGACACCCTGTTTATATTACAGAAGAAAATGCTCCTACATTGCCACTTTTTGCTTATGGGGCAGTGGGCGTTATTGGTGATGAATTTTATGTTTGTGCCATGCAAGTAGATAAGGATAATCGACAAGTTTTTGAAGGTATTTCTCCTAAAAAAATTGAAAAACAAGCAAAAGCTATTATTAAAGAATTTCCCAAAAATAGACTTATGCAACATTTAATGTATAACTGTGTTTTGCGTTATGGTTGTCCTGCTGCTAAAAATTTAGTGCTTGGGCGTTTTGAAGCTCCTTTGCCAACATCAAAAGCTTGCAATGCTCGCTGTATTGGCTGTATTTCTCATCAAGGAGAAGACTCTTCTATTTGTCAAGCTCCCCAAGATAGAATGAATTTTACCCCAACAGCTGAAGAAATTGTGGAAGTTATGTTTTTTCATCAACAGCATGAAAAACAACCTATTTATTCATTTGGGCAAGGTTGTGAAGGTGAACCACTTACACAAGGTGCTTTACTTGTGGAGGCTGTAAAATTGTTTCGTGAACGTGGTGGAATAGGCACTGTGAACTTAAATTCTAATGCCTCTATGCCAAAATGGATAAAAGAACTCGCTCTTGTTGGATTAAATTCTTTGCGTGTTAGTATGAATAGTGCAAGAGAAGATGTTTATAATAGGTATTATCGTCCTACAAATTATAGTTTTAAAGGGGAAGTTTGCGAATCCATAAAAATAGCAAAGGAACATGGTTTATTTGTTTCTCTAAATCTTTTATTTTTTCCCGGTGTTACAGATTGCGAAGAAGAAGTAGAAGCTCTTATTGAATTAGTTAATACTTATAAAGTAGATTTTATCCAACTTAGAAATTTAAATATAGATCCAGAAATGTATTTACAATTACTCAATGGTATTGATTTTGGTCCAAGTATTGGATTATTAAACTTTACTAAACGATTAAAAACCTATTGTGAGCATTTACAATTTGGATATTTTAATCCAAAAATTTGTAAAGATATTTAGTTTTTTTATTTTTATTTTTTTGAGAGGGGAACTTTTTCAAAAGTTCTCCTCTCAAACTCTCCCCTCAAAACTTTTTAATCCAAACGCTCTTTTGCGTGCAAAAGAGCGTTTGTTTTTTCTATACCGTTAATAACAACTTATTATAACAGTATGAAATAATTGATGTTTATTTGTTATAGTTTTGGAAGTGAGTGAAAA
>JAHHTE010000074.1 GCA_020024815.1 Mailhella sp. | reverse complement strand
ATTTTTGAAAGGGGGTTTTAGGGGGAGGACTTTTTATAAAAAGTCCTCCCCCTAAGTAAATCCTATATAAAAAATTATGCTCTGTCAGCAAGAGCTGCAACAGCAGGTAGGGTTTTACCTTCAAGAATTTCTAAGAATGCACCACCACCAGTAGATAAATATCCCATTTTATCTTGAATACTAAATTGTTCAACAGCTGTAACACTATCGCCACCACATACGAGAGAGTATGCAGAAGATTTTGCGAGAATATCACCTAACGCACGAGTTCCTTTGTCAAAAGGTTCTTGTTCAAATACGCCAAGAGGACCATTCCAAACAACAGTATGAGCTTTTTCTAAAGCTTTAGCAAATTCTTTGCAGGTTTCTTCTCCCATATCAAAAATTGCTTCATCGGCTTTAATATCGTTAATAGTTGTTGTTCTAAGTCCTTCTGCACTGGAAAGGTCTTTTGCTACAACAACATCTTTAGGCATAGGGAGATCAACATTTTTATCTTTTGCTAATTGAATAAGGCGTTTTGCTTCATCTATAAAATCTTCTTCAACAAGAGATTTACCAATATTATAACCTTGAGCTAAAAGGAAAGTATTAGCAATACCACCTGCAACAATAAGTCCATCAACAAAACCAAGTAAATTTTCTAATACAGTAAGTTTTGTTGAAACTTTAGAACCACCAACAATAGCATAAAGTGGACGTTTTGGTTCTTGTAAAATTTTCTTAGCTGCTTCCATTTCTGCCATCATAAGAGGACCAGCAACAGCAATTTTTGCTTGGCGAATAGCGGATTCTGTTGATGCATGGGCTCTATGAGCAGCACCAAAAGCGTCCATAATATATACTTCACCAAGATTAGCAAATTTTGCACCAAGTTCTGGGTTATTTTTCTTTTCACCAACAAGAAAACGAACATTTTCTAAAAGAACAATTTCACCATTTTTTGCTTGTACATTAAGTTCTGGATCGTATGCATGAAAACGAACATCAGCATTTAAAAGTTCAGAAAGATGCTTTGCAACAGGAGCAAGACTAAATTGTTCATCAAAAGTTCCTTCTGTTGGGCGTCCCAAGTGAGAAGTAATAATAATAGCACAATTATTTTTTAAAGCTTTTTGAATAGTTGGTATAACAGCACGAATACGTTTATCGCCTGTAATTACACCATTTTTAATTGGTACGTTTAAATCACAACGAATAACAACACTTTTGTTTTGTAAATCAATGTCGTCCATGCTAAGTGCTTTCATAACTTATGCTCCTAAAAGTTCTTTTGCTTTTTCAAGAATATTTTCAACAGTAAAGCCATAATATGGGAAAAGTTTATTTGCTGGTGCTGATTCACCAAAACTATGCATACCAATAATTACACCGTCAAGACCAGCATATTTATACCAAAAATCTGCACTAAGAGCTTCAATAGCAATACGTTTGCGTACGGAATGAGGTAAGATTTTTTCTTTATAATTTGCGTCTTGTTTATCAAATACATCAGCACAAGGCATTGAAACAACACGAACTTGAATATTTTGTTCTTGTAAAGTTTTTGCTGCTTCCATAGCAAGGCTAATTTCAGAACCTGTTGCGATAAGAATAAGTTCAGGTGTTTTTTCACTATCTAAAAGAATATATGCACCTTTTGCAATATCAGCTAATTGTTCTTTTGTGTGGTTTTGTGCTTTGAGATTTTGACGGCTCATAATAAGACAGGTTGGACCGTCTTTTCTTTCAAGTCCAGCTTTCCAAGCAATGGCACTTTCCATAGTATCACAAGGACGCCATACATCAGTATTAGGGGTTAAACGGAGAGCAGCAACTTGTTCAATAGGTTGGTGGGTTGGTCCATCTTCACCAACACCAATGGAATCATGGGTAAGTACCCAAACTCCACGAATTTTTGAAAGAGCGGCAAGACGAATAGCATTTTTTGCATAATCAGAAAATACTAGGAATGTTCCACCATAAGGAATAAAGCCACCATGCAAGGAAAGACCATTCATAACAGCACTCATGCCAAATTCACGCACACCGTAATGAATATAATTACCTTCAAAACTATCTAAATCAAGAGATTTTGAATTTGCGTGTAATGTACCAACTGAACCTGTAAGGTCAGCAGAACCACCAATAAGCTCTTCCATTGTTCCACCAATGGCATCAAGGACTTTTTTACCAGCAACACGAGTTGCAATATCTTCATGTACTGTAAGGAGATTAGCAAAAAGAGTATTGAAAGCTTCTTGATATTCTGGGCTAAATTCACCTTGCATACGGCGAGTAAATTCTTTTGCTAATTCTGGATATGCTTTTTCATATTCATTAAAAGCTTTATCCCAAGCTGTATTTATTTCTTGTCCTTTTTCTTTGGCATTCCATGCATTATAAATATGTTCTGGAATTTCAAAAGCACCATATTGCCAGCCAAGAGCTTTTCTTGTTGCTTCGTTTTCTTCAGCACCCATAGGTGAACCATGACAAGAAGATTTGCCAGCTTTATTTGGTGAACCATAGCCAATAACAGTTTTACAGATAAGAAGAATAGGTTTATCTTGTACTGTAATAGCTTCAGCAAGAGCTTTGTCTAATGCTTTTGGATCATGTCCATCAATATCACGGATAACATGCCAATTTGAGGCTTCAAAACGTTTTGCAACATCTTCTGTAAACCAAGATTTTACATTACCGTCAATGGAAATTTGGTTATCATCATAAAGAGCAATAAGTTTATTGAGTTTCCAAGTACCAGCAAGAGAAATAGCTTCTTGGCTAATGCCTTCCATTAAACAGCCATCACCTAAGAAAACCCAAGTTTTATGGTCTACAATTTTATGATTATCTTTATTAAATTTTTTCGCAAGGAGTTTTTCAGCAAGAGCCATACCTACGGCAGTGGCAATGCCTTGTCCTAAAGGACCAGTTCCCATATCAACACCGGGAGTACGGTCAATTTCTGGGTGTCCGGGAGTTTTAGAATGGAGTTGACGGAAATTTTTTATATCGTCCATGCTTAAATCATAGCCTGTTAAATGTAAGAGGCTATATAAAAGCATAGATGCATGTCCATTTGATAAAATAAAACGGTCGCGATCATACCATTTTGGATTTTGTGGGTTATGTTTGTAATGGTGTCGCCATAACGCTTCAGCCATATTAGCCATACCCATAGGTGCTCCGGGGTGCCCTGATTTTGATTTATCAATAGCGTCCATTGCTAAAGCACGAATAGCATTTGCACATTCTTTGCGAAGTTCCATTTTTTATCCTTTGGTTGAAATTATATTGCTGCCTTTTGAAAAGCCTCATGGCGTTTATCAAAAGGAGGGTGAGCAAAAAAAGCAGATCCTGATACTAAAACATCAGCACCTGCTTTGGTTAATTCTGTTGTATTTTCTGGAGTTACACCACCATCAATTTGAATATGGCATTTTCTATTTCCAAGCATTTTTTTGAGAGTACGAACTTTTTCGTATGTTGTAGGAAGAAAACTTTGTCCTCCAAAGCCAGGATTTACACTCATAAGTAAAACCAAATCAACATCATCAAGTACATAATCTAAAACATTAAGTGGGGTAGCTGGGTTTAAAGAAATTCCTGCTTGCATGCCTAAACGGCGAATTTCTGCTAAGGTTCTTTGAATATGTTTGGTTGCTTCAGCATGAATAACAAGCATATCAGCTCCAGCTTTTTTAAAATCTTCTAAATATCGCTCTGGTTGCTCTATCATAAGATGAACATCAAAAAAAAGTTTAGTTTTAGGACGAAGAAGTTTGATTACATGTTGTCCAAAAGTAATATTAGGTACAAAAAGTCCGTCCATTACATCCCAATGAACCCATGAAATACCTGCTTTTTCAAGGTCTTTTAGTGTTTGTTCTAAATTTCCAAAATCAGCAGAAAGAAGAGAAGGAGATAAAATCATATATTACTCGTTATTTTGTTTAGTTGAGTGTAAAAGTGAATGTAGTTCTTTTAGTTCATTATAAATTTCAAATAATGTATCGTACAATTCTGATGAGTTTTCAGTTATTGTTTCAATAGGTTTATTTGGTTGTTTTAGTTCAGGAAGTTCACTTTCTATTGGTGTTGTATTTTCAATTTTATTCAGTTGTTGGAGAGTTTTTTTAGCTCCTATTATAGTCATTCCTTGATCATATAGAAGACTATGAATTTTTTGTAATGTTTGCATATCTTTTTCAGAATAATAGCGTTGTCCTGTTTCTGTGCGTTTAGGACGAATTTGTTTAAATTCTGATTCCCAAAAGCGTAAAACACTTGTTTTTACATCAAGTATTTTTGCAGCTTCGCCTATTCTATAAACTTTATATGCCATTCATCTACCTTAAGTATTTATAAAATAATTTTAGCGTTTTTTATGAAAATTAGCTAGTAAAAAATGTTTTCTTAAAATTTATTTTTTTGGGGGAAATGATTTCCCCCAAGCCCCCTCAATCAGGCAAATTTATTAAAACAAGTTTCAATAAATTTGCCTAGATTAGGATATTGGTAAAAATCTTTTTTTATTTGAGAACAAAGTTTAATACTTATGAATACGTTGAAAATATATTTAATCCAAAAGCACTTTTGTATGCAAAAGTGCTTTTGGATTAAAAAGTTTTGAGGGGAGAGTTTGAGAGGGGGATTTTTGAAAAAGTCCTCCTCTCAAAAAAAAGAAAAAAGAAAGATAAAAAAATAAAAAAAGGGGCGTTTTGCCCCTTTTCTTATACTCTAATACCAAGTGCTTTTGTTACAGCTTGGGTTATTTTTTCTCTTTCTTTGTCTACTTCTTTATCTTCAAGGGTTTTGTCTGGAGATTGGAAAGTAAGACGGAATGTTAAATTTCGTTCTTTACTATCTTTTGGTAAGTATAAATCACGAAGTTCAACATTAGTGAAGAATTTTCCTTTATTTTTATTAATAGCATCAAGAATATCTTTTACAGGCATTTCAGTTGGGCAAATAAAAGTAATATCACGGCGTACAGCAGGATAAACAGCAAGAGGAGTAAAGAGAGGTTTCTTGCCTTGAGCTAAAACTTCTAAAGTATCAAGTTCCAAATCTGCAAGCCAAATAGCTTTTTTAGCATAATATTCATCGGCAATATTGCTTTGTACTCGTCCCATAATACCAACAATTTGCCCCTCTTTGGTGGAAAGTTCCACTGCTGGGCTAAGATATGCATGGGAGGAAAGTTTTTTTACTTCTAAAGCTTCTATATGGAGAAAATCACTGATAAAATGGTCAACAAAACCACGTAAATCAGGGTATTCAAATTCAGCTTCACCATTTTGCCACGCATCGTCAAAACGTGTTCCATAAAGAGCCATTACAAGATGTAAGCGTTCTTTTACAGTTGTTTCACTGCTATTATCTTTGTGGAAAGAATTTGCAATTTCAAACAAACGAACACCACTAGCACCATGAGCAATGTTTTCACGAACATTTTGCAAAATACCTGCTGCTAAATGAGTACGAAGAACGTCTTGATCAGCACTTAATGGATTGATAATATTTACTCTATCTTCTTGTGGAAGATTTAATAAATCTAAGTCCTTATTGCCTACAAAACTATAATTGATAGCTTCATTTAATCCTAAACCAGCCAAGAAGTTTTTAGCACGCATAATAAATTTATGTCTGCTTTCTGGTTCGCCACATTTTTCTAAAGTATGGCTAAGACGTGGAAGGGTAGCAGGCATATTATCAATACCGTTAAAAATAGCTATTTCTTCTACAAGATCAGCTTCACGGGTTAAATCATAACGGCGACCTGGTGCGTAAACTGTCCATTCATCTTTGCTTGTTTTTTCAACTTTACAATCAAGAATAGAAAGAGTTTTTTCGCAAAATTCTTCACTAATAGAAACACCAAGTACAAATTCAGGACGACTTGGACGGAAAGAAATTTTTGCAGGACTAAATGGACGAGGTTCTTTTTTGCAAATACCTTTACGTACAGAACCTTTGCCATAAACTTGCATTAAATATGCAGCTCTATCAAGGGCAAAAGTCATGCCTTCTTGGTCTACACCACGTTCAAAACGATAACTAGAATCAGAACTAAGAGCTAAGCGTCTTGCAGTACGGCGAACACGTGCAGGTTGGAATAATGCACATTCTAAGAAAACATTTTTACTTGTTTCACTTATTTCTGTATCAAGTCCACCCATAACACCAGCTAAAGCAATAGCATTTTCTGCATCACAAATAAGACCATCAGAACTTTTTAATTGACGTTCTTGTCCATCAAGAGTTGTAAATTTTTGTCCTTCTTGAGCTGATTGCACAATAATTTTTTTATCTTTTAATGTGTCAGCATCAAAAGCGTGTAAAGGTTGTCCTAATTCCATTAAAATATAGTTTGTAACGTCAACAATGTTAGAAATTGGACGAATACCAATAGCACAAAGGCGATAACGTATCCAGTAAGGGGATTTTTCAACTGTGCAATTTTCAATTAATCTACCAGTATATGCTGGGCAAAATTCTTCATCTTTAATGTTAATTTCATATTCAGAAGAACAATCATTTCCTTGTTCTTCTAAGGTAAAGCTTGGCATAGTTAAAGGAAGATTATATGCTGCTGCTACCATACGAGCAAGACCAAGTACAGATAAACAATCAGCACGGTTTGGAGTAATGCTAATATCTAAAACTTCGGTATCCATTCCCATAGCTTGCACAAAATTTGCACCAACTTTAAAAGGATTTCCATGTCTATCTGTTTCTGGAAGTACCATAATACCGCAATGGTCGTCGCTAAGTCCAAGTTCACGTTCAGAGCAAATCATACCATGAGAAGGAACACCACGAAGTTTTGCTTTTTTTATTTGAAAACCACCGGGCATGGTAGAGCCAACAGGAGCAACAGGTACAAGTTGTCCTGCTGCAACATTTGGAGCACCACATACAATACCCACAGGTTCTTCACCACCAAGATCAACAGTACAAACATGTAAATGATCAGAGTCTGGGTGATCTTCACAAGTAAGAACGCGACCTATAACAATTTCTTGTATTTCATTGAAAGGATTAGTAATTTCTTCAAGCTCAAGACCAAGCATGGTGAGTTTATCACCAAGTTCTTCAGCACTTCCTTTGTAAGGAACAAATTCACGAAGCCAATTTAAACTCAATAACATAGTAAAATTCCTTATATGAATAGAGATTATGCACCCGTGAATTGGGATAAGTATCTCATATCGTTTTCAAAATTAATGCGAAGATCTGTAATGCCATATTTGAGCATTGCAATACGTTCTATACCTAAACCAAAAGCAAAACCAGTAATTTCTTTAGGGTCATAACCTACGGATTCAAAAACAGCAGGGTCAACCATGCCAGCACCTAAAATCTCAAGCCAGCCAGTTGTTTTGCAAATACGGCAAGGAGTATTATCTGCTAAATGTCCTTTACCTCCACATTGTGTGCAAGTCATATCCACTTCAACACTAGGTTCAGTGAATGGGAAAAAGCTTGGACGAAAACGTACTTTTGTTTCTTTGCCAAAAACAGTTTGTAAAAATGCTGTTAATGTACCACGTAAATCTGCCATAGTAATATGTTTATCAACTACAAGGCCTTCAATTTGATGAAACATAGGGGTATGGGTTACATCAGAATCACGGCGATAAACTTTACCTGGAGCGATAATGGCAAGAGGTGGTTTATTTTTAAGCATGGTGCGAATTTGCATAGTTGAGGTATGGGTACGAAGAACAACTTTATCTTGAATATAAAGGGTATCTTGCATATCGCGTGCAGGGTGTTCTGGTGGCATATTTAATGCTTCAAAGCAATGAAAATCTGTATCAACTTCAGGACCACTCACAACTTCATATCCCATATTTTGGAAAACAGAAGTTACTTCTTGCATTGCACGAGTAATAGGGTGGAGTGAGCCTTGCCATATTTTTCTACCAGGAATAGTGGGGTCAAAATTTGCAAGAAGACTTGCTTCTTTTTCTTGTTCCATGGATATTTTGCGTTCATCAAGCATTGCGGTTAATCGTTGCTTTACTGCATTAGCTGCTTGACCAAAAGCAGGACGTTCTTCTGGGCTAAGTTCTGGTAATCTTGACATTATTTGTGCTAAATGTCCTTTTCTACCAAGAAAGTTAACTCTTTGTGTTTCAAGTTCTTGCAAATCATGTGTAGCTGATAACGCTTGTTCTAAGTCTTTTGCAAGATTTTCAAGCTGACTTTGAATATCCATAGTAAACTCTCATTTATTATTTTTATTTTTTTATCTATTAGATAGATATTAATTGTAATATTAATACGTTATTATAAGTATAATGTAATTAGTGTATAAAAAGTTATGATATGAATTAACATTATAGTTAATTCATATAAAAAGTATGAATTAGTATAAATAATTCTAAAAATTATAGCTGTATTTTATGAAAAAAGGCAGAATAAGCCAAAAGCTTACTCTGCCAATAAAAAACATTGCAAAGTGTGGGAGATTAAGCAAGTTTAGCTTTAGCTAATTCCACAAGAGCTGCAAAGTTGGCTTTTTCACGAACTGCTAAATCAGCAAGCATCTTACGGTTGATGATAACACCAGCAAGTTGTAAGCCGTGCATGAAACGTGAGTAAGAAAGACCATTTAAACGTGCACCAGCGTTAATACGCATAATCCAAAGTTTACGGAAATCACGTTTACGGAGTTTACGTCCGTGATAAGCATATACTAATGAACGTTCAACAGCTTCACGAGCGGTGCGGTATAAACGACTACGACCACCACGAAAGCCCTTTGCCATATCCAAATATTTCTTGTGTCTGCGATGGCTAGCAAGACCTCTCTTTACACGCATGGAATACCTCCAATCAACTTCACGAGGCGGAGATCATTTTTTTGCCAGTGAAGTGTTAAAATATGTTAAATAAAAAAACAACTATTGTTGTAACAATGTCATCTTATGCGTAAGGTAAAAGACGACGAACAGCTTTTTCATTGGTTTTATCAACCAATGCACTTTGCCCAAGAAGCATACGACGTTTTGCGTTTTTCTTGGTCAAAATATGACGCAAGTTTTGACGACGACGACGGAATTTACCGCTGCCTGTTACGCTAAAACGTTTTGCAGCAGAGCGACTCGTTTTCATTTTTGGCATGAGTTTCTCTCCTTTACTTTTTTCCATATAAATATGGTACAATGTTGAATTAGTTTCTTTACACGTTTTTGCAAGAAAAGCAAGTAAAAATTTTATTAAAAATATTTTTTTGAAAGAAGAACTTTTGAAAAAGTTCTTTCTAAAATCATTTTTATAAAAATTTTCATTATAAGATATAATATGCTAGTGGTTTTAAAAATATACTTTAAAAGATTTTTGTTTTCAATATTAGAAAAAATAGGTTAAC
>JAHHTE010000073.1 GCA_020024815.1 Mailhella sp. | reverse complement strand
ATATTAACAAGTTTTCCTGGAATTACAATTACTTTTCTAAGAGTTAATCCTTCTAGGTGTTTTTGGATATTAGGTTCATTAATAGCTAGTTTTTCAAGTTCTTCTTTTGCAATAGAACTTGCAACATCAATTTTTCCACGTAATTTACCATTAATTTGAATAACAATGGTAAGTACATCTTTTTCAAGAGCTTCTTCTTTATATGTAGGCCAAGATACTGCACCAACTAAATTGGTATGTCCTAAATCTTGCCAAAACTCTTCACAAATATGAGGTGTAATAGGAGAAAGCAAAGCAATAATTGTAGCCATTGCAGAAGATAAAATAGCTTTACCATTTTCAGTTTGGCTAAGAGTATCTTTTATTGCAAAAGTATCATTAACAAGTTCCATAATAGCAGCAATAGCAGTATTAAATTGGTATCTATTACCAATATCTTCACTTACTTTTTTAACTGTACTATGTTCTCTAAGACGTAAATTTTTAGCATCAGCAGTATCAGCTTGTTCTTTTGTGGAAGAACAAGGATCCATAGCAAAAATATATGGACGCAACTCTTGGAATAAACGCCAAACTCTTTGCAAGAAACGAGCAGATCCTTCAATGCCAGCATCACTCCAATCAAAATCTCTTTCAGGAGGTGCAGCAAAAAGACAAAATAAACGAACAGTATCAGCACCATATTTACTAATCATTTCTGTTGGATCTACAACATTACCTTTTGACTTAGACATTTTAATTCCATCTTTTAAAACCATGCCTTGTGTCAAAAGATTTGCAAAAGGTTCATTAATTTCAGGAACAACATATCCTAAATCACGTAAAACTTTCGTAAAGAAACGAGCATATAAGAGGTGTAAGATAGCGTGTTCTACGCCTCCAATATATTGGTCAACTGGTAACCAATAGGATAATGCTTCTTTAGAAAATGGCATTTCATCATTTCTTGCATCAGTATAACGAGCAAAATACCAAGAAGATTCAACAAAAGTATCCATTGTATCTGTTTCACGTTTTGCAGGCTTTCCACATTTTGGACAAATTGTATTTACAAAACTTTCACAACTTGGAAGTGGTGAACGTCCATCTTCATGAGTTTTTACATCAAGAGGAAGTAATATAGGTAAATCTTCTTTTTTAACTGGTTGCATTCCACAATCATCACAGTAAACAACAGGAATTGGTGATCCCCAATATCTTTGACGTGAAATATTCCAATCTCTTAAACGGAAATTAACTGTTTTTTTACCAAAGCCATTTTTTTCTAATGCTGCGATGATTTTTTCTTTACCTTCTTCATTTGGTGTACCAGAAAACTCACCAGAATTAATCATAATTCCTGGCTCTGTATAAGCACATTCTAAGGTATTGACATCTAATTCTTTACCATCAGGTGAAATTACAGCTTTCATTGGAATTGCATATTTTTTAGCAAAATCAAAATCTCTTTGATCATGGGCTGGAACAGCCATAACAGCACCAGTTCCATATTCAGCTAAAACAAAATTCCCTATCCATACAGGTACCTTATCACCTGTAAATGGATTAATAGCATAACTTCCTGTAAACATTCCCTCTTTTTCTAATGTTTCAGATTGACGTGCTATTCTATCCATATTACGTGTTTTTTCAATAAAAGCACGTAATTCAGATTCATTGGCAGCACCTTTAATAAGTTCATTAACAAGAGAATGTTCAGGTGCTAAGGTCATAAATGTAACACCAAAAATAGTGTCAGGACGAGTTGTAAAGATTTTTATTTCCTTATCACTATTTTCAAGTTTAAAAATAGCTTCAGCCCCAATGGATTTTCCTATCCAATTATGTTGCATGGATAAAACACGATCAGGCCAACCACCTTCAAGCTTTTTTAAATCAGCTATAAGCTCATCAGCATAATCAGTAATTTTCAAAAACCATTGTGTTAATTCTTTTTGCTCTACTAACGTACTACAACGCCAACATTTACCATCTTCAACTTGTTCATTCGCTAAAACAGTATGACAATTTGGACACCAGTTTTGAGGAGCTTTTTTACGATAAACAATACCTTTTTCAAGCCATTTTAAGAAAAATTCTTGTTCCCATTTATAATATTTAGGGTGGCAAGTAGCAACTTCTCTACGCCAATCATAAGAATATCCAATTCGTTTCAACTGGTTACGCATATTATCAATATTTGAATATGTCCAAGCACCTGGATGAATATTATGTTTTATAGCAGCATTTTCAGCAGGTAAACCAAAGGCATCCCAACCCATTGGATGCATTACATTATAGCCTTGCATACGGCGAAAACGAGCAACAACGTCCCCAATAGAATAGTTACGAACGTGTCCCATGTGAATATTTCCAGAAGGATATGGAAACATTTCTAAAACATAGTATTTTGGACGTGATGTATCAATTTCACAATCAAAAGAATGATTTTCAGACCAAAATTGTTGCCATTTTAATTCAATAGATTCTGCATCATAACGACTTGGCAATGCCATATTATACCTCAAAAATTATTTAGATTCGTTTGCTTTAGAATACGCGTCCAAAATACCATTAATAAAAGCTTGTGAACGTTCTTCACCAAATTGTTTATTAAGCTCAAGAGCTTCATTCATAGCCACTTTATAAGGCACATCATCACGATAGATTATTTCAAATAAGGCTAAACGAAGAAGGCAAAGTTCAACTCTTCCCACTCTATCAAGACGCCATTTTTTGGAATATTGTTGAATAATATCATCAAGTTTTTGTGAATGTTTCCATACTCCAACAATTAAATCCCATGTAAAACCTTCTGTGAAATTTGGTTCTCCACCTTCTTGAATAGGAAACACACGATAACGCTTTTCAAGATTTTCAATGGAATTTACTTCACTAAATTCTAAACCATATAAAAATTGAAATGCTTTCATTCTTGATAAGCGGCGTGGTACACTTTTATTATTTTGCATAGTTTACCCTATATTTGTTTCAAAACTTGCAACGTCTCAAGTAAAGCTGATGCAGCTTCAACACCTTTATTGCCAGCTTTACTACCAGAACGTTCAATAGCTTGTTCCATATTATCTGTGGTTAATAAACCAAAACCAACAGGAATATTATATTCTAAAGAAACATGAGCAAGCCCTTTGGTTGTTTCAGATGCAACAAAATCAAAATGAGGCGTTGCACCACGAATAACAGCTCCAAGAGCAACAATTCCATCATATTTACCACTATCAGCAACTTTTTTTGCAACAATGGGCATTTCAAAAGCACCGGGAATACGGATAATAGTTAAATCCTCTTTATTTGCTCCATGACGAACTAAATAATCAACAGCTCCACCAATAAGAGAATTTACCATAAAATCATTAAAACGAGAAGCAATAATAGCAATTTTATACCCTTTTGCTTCCATCATACCTTCAATGGTTTTAATATGATACATCTATAACTCCTTCGCTTAAAAATCACCATAATTACCGTGAATATGACGGCAACTATTACCAAATAAATGCCCAAGCTTTTCTTTTTTGGTATTTAAATATTTTTCATTAAATATACAAGGTTTTTGCTCTAAAGGTACACGTTCAGTAACTTCTAAGCCATAACCTTCTAAGCCTATAATCTTTTTTGGATTATTAGTCAAAATTCTTAATTTTGAAATTCCAAGATCAACAAGCATTTGTGCTCCAAGCCCATAATCTCTTAAATCAGCTTTAAAGCCAAGTTTATTATTTGCTTCAACAGTATCATACCCTTGATCTTGTAATGCATAAGCTTTAATTTTATTTGCAAGCCCAATACCACGACCTTCTTGTCGCATATAAAGAATAACGCCACGACCTTCTTTTTCAATTTGTGCCATAGCAGTATGAAGTTGTCCTCCACAATCACAACGCATGGACGCAAAAACATCACCAGTTAAACATTCACTATGAACACGTGTAAGTACTGGCTCATCAGTAGTAACATCACCTTTTACAAGAGCAACATGGGTATGGTTATCAAGGCTATTTTCATACGCAATAATTTTAAAATCTCCAAATGCTGTTGGCATATTTGCTTCTGCAACTCTTTTAATTGCAACTTGCCCTTTTTTCAAACGATATTGAATAATATCTTTTACTGTTGCAATTTTAATATTATGTTCTTTTGCAAATTTTTCTAAATCACCCATGCGAGACATTGTACCATCATCATTCATAATCTCACAAATAACAGCAGCAGGACGAAGTCCAGAAAGTTTTGCTAAATCAACACTTCCTTCTGTTTGTCCAGCACGCATTAAAACGCCACCGGGGTGTGCTCTTAAAGGAAAAATATGTCCAGGTGTTACAATATCACGAGCTGTACTATTTTCATTTACAGCTGTTAAAATTGTATGTGCTCTATCTTGTGCAGAAATTCCAGTAGTTACCCCTTCTCTTGCTTCAATAGACACTGTAAAGTTAGTTCCAAATTTTGAACCATTTCTTTGAGTCATAAGAGGTAATTCAAGTTTATCTGCAATTTCATTTTCCATTGGAAGACAAATAAGACCACGTCCATATTTTGCCATAAAATTAATTGCTTCAGGGGTTACAAATTCAGCAGCAATGGTTAAATCCCCCTCATTTTCTCTATCTTCATCATCTGCAAGGATAATCATTTTTCCTTGTTTGAAATCTTCAATAGCTTCATCAATACTACAAATAGCCATAATGTATCTCTTATATAAAAAAGCCATTTTCACGAAGAAAATTTTCGTCAATTTTGCTTTTTTGTGTTTTATTTTCTTCAATAAATTGTGAACGAAGTATGTATTTTCCAATCATATCCGTTTCAATATTTATTTTTTGTCCAATATTCCATTTTGCAATGGAAGTTACCTTCCATGTTTCAGGAATTACATTTACCGTTAAATAATCAATACCGCAAGCATTTACCGTTAAACTTATACCATCAAGAGCAACTGAACCTTTTGGAATAATATATTTTGCAAATTCATTATCAAATTGAATAGTTATGATTTTTGAATTTCCATTATTTTCAAGGGAAATCACTGTTCCTAATGTATCCACATGTCCACTTACTAAATGCCCACCAAGTCTTGCACCTAAAGCTAATGCTCTTTCCATATTCACAAGACTTTTATTTTTTAATAATTTAATATTTGAACACATAAGCGTTTCATGTGAAGCATAAAACCCTAAAATATGATTTTCAGCTTTTTCCACAGTAAGGCAAACACCATTAATTGCCACAGACTCCCCTATAATAGGGTTCTCAAAAGTAAATAATGGTTTTACATCAAGGCGTAAATCATTACCCAATGAATGAATTGCAGTAATTTCTCCCAATCCTTCCACTAATCCTGTGAACATGATTTCTCCGGTTTTAAATAAACATGCATATCTTCTCCCACCATTTCTGAATGGACAAATTTAAAATGATATGCATCTTGCATTGTTTCTACAAAATTTCCTCTAAATGCTGATTTTGCATTATCATCGCCTAATATTTGAGGGGAAATATAAATTACTAATAAATCAACTAGTCCCTCCTTAATAAGTGATAAGGCAAGCATTGCTCCGCCTTCACAATATATATAAGGACATTTATAAATTTGAAAAGCATTTTCAAAAACTTTTTTTAAATTTATACAATCACAAGATTTTTTTTCAATTATTTCAATGGATACTCCACGATTTTTTAATGCAGTAATTTTTTCTTCATTTTGTTCTGAAGTATAAAAAATTGTTTCACTAGCACGTTTATTAATTAAAAAATAATCTGTTTCAGGGCTTGGTAATTTATTTGTTAAAACAATAGCTTTTGGTTGAATATCTGTATCAACGTTTCTAACATTTAATTGCGGATTATCTAAATAAAAAGTATTTGCACCAATCATAACTGCACCATGAGCTAAGGCAACATTGTGTCTAAACTTCATGGTAACTTCTTTAGATTTTGATGTAGTTATAGTATGGCTATGTCCTTGATTTGGTCCAATTTTACCATCTAATGTCATAGCCATTTTTAAAATACAAAATGGGCGTTTCTCTTTTTGCCATAATAAAAAATCAGCCAAAAGATCACGACATTTTTCTTCTAAAATACCAGAAATAATGGTTATAGTATGGTCTTGTAAATATGCAATACCACCACTTGCTTTTGGATTTGGATCAAGCATACCAATTACAACTGTTTTTATTCCAGCCTCAACAATCGCATGTGTGCAAGGAGGTGTTTTACCAAAATGATTACAAGGTTCAAGAGTTACATAAAGTGTACATTCTGCTAAATTTATATTTTTTGAAAATTGTTTTTGTTTATGTTCTTCTAAAGCTTTTTGTAAAACTGGATTAGAAAAATGCACACTATTTTCTTGAATAGCTTGATAAAAAATTCCATTTTTTATAGCATCTAAAAGACAATTTACTTCTGCATGGACTTTACCGTATTCTTCATGATACCCTGTTGCAATTACAGTATTATTATATACTAACACAGCCCCTACACATGGATTAGGAGCTGTTTTAAACTTACCTTTTTTAGCCAATTCTAAGGCTTGTTCCATAAAAACTGCATGATTCATTTGCTTGATAACTCTACTTTTATAAGTTCAACTCCTGCTTCAGCAAGCATTTGTAAAGCAAGTTCATCAGGATATGCTTCTACACAATAAATTCTTTTTATTCCACAATTTATTAACATTTTTGTACAAATAAAACAAGGTTGCGTTGTGCAATAAATATCTGCTCCATTTAAAGAAATACCATGCACAGCACATTGAATAATAACATTTTGTTCTGCGTGTAACCCACGACAAATTTCATGTCGTTCCCCAGAAGGAATATTTAATTGTGTTCTTAGACAACCAGTTGTTAAACAATGCTCAACCCCGCTTGGCACACCATTGTATCCTGTTGCTAAAATATGCTTATCTTTAACGGCAATAGCACCAACTTTACGTCTTGTACATGTTGCACGTTCTGCAACCATATAAGCAATTTTAATAAAATATTCTTCCCAAGAAACACGCATATCTTTCATTTTTTTATCACTTTTTACACTAATTCTTTAATACGTTTTACAAGATAATCAACTTCTGTTTGTGTTGTTTGAAAAGAACACATAAAACGTACTTCTTGAATGGCTGGATTTGTTTCATAAAAATAAAATTCTTTTGATAATTTTTCAATAAGAGTTTTTTCCATACAAACAAAAACAGCATTTACATAAGGTTTTTGTACAGATAATCCTTTTATTCCTTCTAAACTATCTGCTAAATATTTTGCCATTTTATTTGCATGACGAGCATTATTTAACCATAAATCATCTTTAAAAAATGCGTTAAATTGTGCTCCAATATATCGCATTTTAGAAATGAGTTGTAATGCTTGTTTACGCATTGTCATATAATCACGTGATAACTCTTTATTAAAGAAAACTATGGCTTCTCCAAAGACCATTCCATTTTTTGATGCTCCAAAAGAAAGAACATCTACACCAGCATCTTTTGTCATTGTTTTAATATCAACATCAAGTGCTACAACAGCATTAGCAATTCTTGATCCGTCCATATGAACTAATAATCCATTTGCATGAGCATAATCACAAATTTCTTTAATTTCCTCTGGTGTATATACAGTTCCTTGCTCCGTAGATTGAGTAATAGAAACCACTTTTGGGGTTACTCTATGAAAAACTCTTTTATCAGCTAAATAAATATCAAGATCTTTTGCTCGTATTTTTCCATCATAACTTGGAATAGGTAACATTTTAGAACCAGTAATAAATTCAGGTGCCCCAGCTTCTTCTGTGTTAATATGAGATATATCAGCACAAATTACCCCTTGCCAAGGTCTAAGCATAGCTTTAAGTGCAACAACATTTGCTCCTGTTCCACTTAACGTAAAACATACAACAATATCATCACCAAAAATTTGACTAAACATCACATCAGAATAATTACTATAATCATCTAAACCATAAGGAATTGCATAACCAGAATTTGCATCAGAAATTGCTTGAATAATATTTGGATGTGCTCCAGCTGTATTGTCGCTTGCAAAACTTATAATCATAATCTGTTTCCTATACTAAAGTATTATATACTGCCATTGTTTTTTGATAAAAATCGTTCATTGTCCAACCATAAATAGAATAAATATCCCCTGTCCCTCGAAACTTTGAATTTGTTGATTGACAAATTCTATTTCTAAAACCTTCATCTTTTACTTGAAGAAATAAATTTGCCATTTCATCA
The DNA here is from genome assembly GCA_020024815.1 of Mailhella sp. Lineage (GTDB taxonomy): Bacteria > Desulfobacterota > Desulfovibrionia > Desulfovibrionales > Desulfovibrionaceae > Taurinivorans. The sequence goes on along the minus strand of JAHHTE010000073.1, from coordinate 1,133 downwards.
ATATTAGCAGGTGAAAACATAAAATCTTTTTCTAAAATATCAGGCATTACACCAACAGTTGAACCAATAATAGGAAGACCACAAGCTATCATTTCAAAGGCAACTCGTGCAATAGCTTCTGAACCAATGGAAGAAATTACACCAACATCTAATATATTCATGAATTGATTAATATCATCAAAATAATCGAAAAAATGAATTTGTTTTTCTGGCAATGCAAGTTTTATAGCCATATCTTTTAGTTCTTGCATAGAAAAATTTGAGTTTCTACCAACAAAAACTAAATGCAATTTTTTTTTCTGATTTATGTCTTGAGATAAAGCTTTTTTAAAAGCTTGTATACTTTCAAATTGCCCTTTTACTCTATCCAATCGCCCAATTACACCTAAAACCACATCTGTATCAGAAAAACCAAATTCTTGTCGTAATAATGTTTTATTTTCAGTTTTAGGATAAAAAATATCTGTATCAACCCCACCTAAAATAGTAAACATTTTAGATTGTTGAATCCCCATTTCATTTTGATAATATTGTTTCAATCTTGAATTTGTAACAATAAAAGCATCAGAAAATTTTTGATATATATATTTATTCAAAAAAGTATTTTTAGGTAATCTCTGATCACCACGAGTCCGTACTAATTTATAATCAAATTGTTTTTTTAAAAAAGCCCAAAGTAAAAAATTTTCACTTCTATGACAATTCACAATTTGTGGTTTAAATTCCTTACAAATACGTTTAATTTCTGTATAACAAGTATAAAAATCAGAAAGAGAATATGAATTTAAAGGCAACTCATAATATGTAACACCCAATTTCTTTGCATATCTATTTACAATAGAATTGGGAATAGTAATTAATAAACTTTCATGATTATTTTGATTTAAAATTTTTGTAAGATATACTGCATACCATGCTGTTGCATTATACCATTTACAGTTCATTACTTGTATTGTTCGCATTTGTTATCATCTCTATTTTAATGCATACAAAATTAACCTAAAACTTTACAAAATGCAAACAGATTTTCACAAAGAAATTATGATATAAATTTCTATTTCTCATAGCATGTTTCATTTTTTTTTGGGGAAAATGATTTCCCCCAAGCCCTTCAACTAAATAATCTATTGAAA
>JAHHTE010000072.1 GCA_020024815.1 Mailhella sp. | reverse complement strand
TTTGAGGAGAGAGTTTGAGAGGGGAACTTTTTCAAAAGTTCTCCTCTCAAAAAAAATAATTTTATAATAAAATTTTTAAATTCTTTTTATAAAGTGTGAATTGGGCAAAATGTAAACCAAGAAAAACACTTAAAGCTACTGTAATACATATAGCAATAGTAATTGCTATTTGATGAAATATTGCCGTAGTTGGGATAGCACCTGCTAAAATTTGCCCTGTAAGCATACCCGGCAAAATAATAAATCCCATACTCATCATGGAGTTTATTGTTGGTATTAGTGCTGTTTCTAAAGAAGAAACAATAAAAGGATAAAGAATTTTTTTAGGGTGAATACCTAACATAATAAGGCAGTTAATTTTATCTGTATTTGTGTGTAATTGTTCATGTAATGTTTTTAATGCTAGATTAAAACCTGTCATGGCATTACCTATAAGCATACCAGTAATTGGAATTAAAAATTGTGGATTTAATAAATTTTCTTGTAAAACAAGGGTGATAAAATAGGTACTGACAAAAAGTGATGTGCCAATAAAAACAAGAGCAACACGTATTTGAAAAGCTTTTGGAAATGCTGGTGATTTTACTAAAATTCTTTTTGTTGCTAAGGTAATCATAACAAGAATATAGGCTAGGCAAAAAAGAGGGTGAGGGTTTTCAAATAAAAGCGTTAAAATAAAACCAGCCAAAATAAGTTGGATAGTCATTATCACTGAAGATAAAAAAAGTTCTTTGCTTTTGTATATTTTTGAACATCGCAAAATTATCATTACAACAAAAAGCAATAAATAAATGATAAAAAAATGTCCAACAGAAGAAAAAATATTTTGTATTGAAAACATGTTTAATTTCCTAAATGCAGAATTGTATCAGCGTAATCTAAAAGACTTTCATCATGGCAAACCATAATTATACTTTGCTGTTGTTTCTTTTTTCTTAGAATATGCATAAGCCGTTGAGCATTTTCTTTATCAAGAGCTGCTGTTGGTTCATCTAATAATAGAACAGAAGGTTCTAAAAGAAAACATAAGGCAAGGTATACGCGATGTCTTTCTCCTCCTGAAAGTTCTGTGCATAATGTATTGAGGTCTTTATTTATGCCTAAGTCTTTTAATGTATTTTTTATATTTTCATCAGTTGGACATGGTTTATCTAATAGATTATAATATATTATAAAATTTTCTTTAATACTTTCAGGGTAAAGATAAATTTTTTGTGGTATGAGAATAATTTCTTTACGTAAATGAAGTGGATTAATTTCTTCTAAATTTTTACCACAATAAAAAATTCTTTCTTTTGTATATGGTTCATCTATTTCTTGAGTTCCGTTAAGTATTTGTAAAAGAGTACTTTTACCAGCTCCACTTTTGCCTGTAATAATGGTTAATGTATTTTGTAAGATTTGAATATTATTATAATATAATGTGTTTCTAACTCTAATATTATTTATATAAAAAAGCTGTGTATTATTCATTTATTATATGCTGTAAATTATTTTAGTTTATAATGGAGTATAGAAAGTATTTTAACAGAAAATGTTATTCTTTCCTTAAAATAATAAAAAAAAGTTAATTAAAAGTCAAATAGCAAGTAAGAGTATTAGTTGTATAAAATGAAAAGAAATTTTGTGTAATTATAAAAAGTAATGTATGTTAAAAACAATAAAAAAAGAAGTTATACTACTATGTTAGTATTATGATTTTAAATATTTTTCTATACGTGAAAAGACTTGACCTCTATTCCTTTGCTAAGTATACTTTTACGTTATATTATATATTTTTTATAATAGCTTGAATTTATATGAGGTTATACTATGTTTCAAAAGATAAAGCAATATGCTTTTAAAGGTTTATTACCATCATATTATTTTAGACAATTATTTGTTTCTATTTGGTTGCCTGGTGTATTACTTTATATTTTTGGTAATAAAATGCTTGAAACAGGATTTAGTATAGAACATTTGCCAGACCTCATTTTTTCTATTGTTTTTTGGGTATTATATCCTTATTCTCGTTTTGTATATGAAGTGATAATGGAGTTTATTTTTGGGGAAACAGTTTTTTTAGTAAATATTGTTCTTTTATTTTTAGTTAAATTTATAATAATGACAGCATGTTATGTTTTTTCTCCAATTATTGCTCCTATTGGTCTTGTTTTTCTGTATTTTTATAATGCAAAAGCAGCTAAAAAAATGGAACAACAATTAGAAGATAATGAATAATACTATATATAAAAAGTGTTAAGTATAACACAAAAGGAGACTAAAATGGCAGGCTTAGAACCAACCCCATTTATTTGGTTTGATGGCGAACTCGTTCCTTGGAATGAAGCAAAAATTCATGTTCTTACTCATGGTTTACATTATGGCACTGGATATTTTGAAGGTATTCGTGCATATAAATGTGCTAATGGGCAATCTGCTGTTTTTCGTCTACGTGATCACATGCAACGTATGGTCAATTCAGCTAAAATTTTGAATTTACCTTGCCCATATTCTATTGATCAATTATGTCAAGCAACACTTGATTTGCTTGTTGCTAATAAAATGAGCACTGCTTATATTCGTCCAATTTCTTTTGTTGGTTATGGTGCTTTGGGTGTTCATCCTGGTACTAATCCAATAAATACTGTTATTGCAGCTTGGAACTGGGGTGCATATCTTGGTGCTGAAGCTCTTGAAATGGGTGTACGTGTCAAAACAAGTTCTTATAATCGTATGCACCCTAATACTCACATGGGCAAAGCAAAAGCTTGTGGTAACTATGTAAACTCTGTGCTTGCTAAAATGGAAGCAGTGCATGATGGGTATGATGAAGCTCTTTTACTTGATACGAATGGTTTTGTTTCTGAAGCAAGTGGTGAAAACATCTTTATAGTACGTGGTAAAACTATTAAAACAACAGCTCTTACTTCTATTTTAGAAGGTATTAATAGAGCAAGTGTTATCACATTAGCTAAAGATTTAGGCTATGAAGTTATTGAAACCCAATTTACTCGTGATGAAGTTTATTGTGCTGATGAAATGTTCTTTAGTGGTACTGCTGCTGAAGTAACTCCTGTTCGTGAACTTGATAATCGTATTATTGGTAAAGGTAGAGCAGGCGAAGTTACCAAACATTTACAAAAAGAATTTTTTGAAATTGTTCAAGGTAATAATCCTAAATATCAAGACTGGTTAACCCCTTATAACTTCTAATTAATTATTTTATGGCAAATATCTCGTTAGCAGCAAAATATCGTCCACAGACTTTTGCAGAAGTAGTAGGACAAGATACAGTTAAAAAAGTTTTATCCTTAGCCTCCTTACAAGACAAGGTGGCTCCTGCATATTTATTAAGTGGTACTCGTGGAGTTGGTAAAACAACGCTAGCGAGAATATTTGCCAAAGCATTAAATTGTGTGAATGCACCAACAGCAGAACCTTGTAATGAATGTGAACATTGTAAACGCATTACACAAGGGGCTTTTGTTGATGTTGTGGAAATAGATGGTGCATCAAATCGTGGTATTGATGATGTCCGCCGTTTACGTGAATCTATTGGTTATTCACCATTAGAAGGACGTTATAAAGTTATCATTATTGACGAAGCACATATGCTTACAAAAGAAGCTTTTAATGCTTTACTAAAAACATTAGAAGAACCACCTCGTGGTGTTGTTTTTATTTTAGCAACAACAGAACAACATAAATTTCCCATAACAATTTTAAGTCGTTGTCAACTTTATATTTTTAAGCAAGTTTCTGAACAAAGCATTGAAGCACATTTATCTCGTGTTCTTAATTCTGAAAAAATTGCTTTTGAAGAAGATGCTGTTTCTCTTATTGCAAGACGTGCAATGGGAAGTGTGCGTGATTCTATGTCCTTACTTGGACAATGTCTTGCTTTATCTCCTGATGATGAAGAATTTAATCTTGGAACAAAAATAGTACGTCAAACATTAGGCTTAGCAGGTGTTGAGGTTATGGATAGATTTTTGCAAGCTATCCAAAATCAAGATGTTGCAAAAACAACAATGCTTGTGCGTGATATTTTAGCTGAAGGCGTAGATATTGGCTTTTTCTTAGGGGAACTTGTTCGTTTATTTAGAAATTTATTTATCTTAAAAGAAGCTGGTGAAAAGTGCCTTACAGAATTGCCTTTGCGAGAAGTTGTACGTTTACAAGAAAATGCAAGCCATTTTTCCACAGCTTTTATTCATGCTGCTTGGCAAATGATATTAGAAAATCAACGTAGAATTTTGCAAAGTTATGAGCCAGCTGCTGCTTTAGAATTACTTTTACTTAATATTACCTTATTGCCTCGTTTACTTCCTTTGGAAAATCTTGTTTTTAAAGAAAATGAACAAAAGGAAAAACTGGGGGAGTAAATGCCCCTAGCAAAGAGCAAAGTGTTCTTGCTGATATAGGGGCAAAAAAGGCTCTTCCTTTAGAAAATGATGTAAAAGAAAAAGAATTATTTTATCAAGAAACATCAAATGCTGCTCTTTTTAATTCATTGCAAAATCCGATTGAACCTAAAGAGCAAAAAAATGTTTTTTCTGAAAAAATACAATCAGTTATAAGTAAAGAAAATACTTCTGAAGAAAAAACTTTTAGAGAAAATATTGTAACAAAAGAAGTAAATTTTCCTGATAATCCAGTAGAAAAGCCTTATAATAAGTTTTTGGAAAAAGCAAAACAAGCTCAATTAGAAAAACAAGAAAATCCATCTGTTCCTTATGTGGAGGCAGAGCCTAAAAAACGAATTTCTATTAGTGCTGAAAGTATTTTGCAAGCTGATGATGTAGATTTTGATTATTCAAATGATGAAAATTTTATTCATTCACAAATTCCAAATCCTTATGGAGATGCAAGACCTAGTGATTTATTTACACATTCTGTAATAAATGAAGCAGATATTGAAAAAATTGATTGGGATCAATTTATTCTTTATTGCCAAGAAAATGGTTTTGATGAAGAAAAAATTCCTTTTATTGGCTTAGCACACCCAGTATTAACTAAAGATATTTGTTATTTAAAAGTTCCATCAGGACCAACAGCAACAAAGTTTAAAAGTATAAAAAATGATGTTGAAAAGTTCTTATGTACTTTTTTGCAGAGAACTGTTAAAGTGCAATTAGAAATTGTTGCCTATGAACTTGCAAACAATGAAGAATTACGTGAAAAAGCGTTAAATCATCCTCAAGTACAATTATTAATAAAAGAATTTGGGGCTGAATTATATAGTTGCTATGAAATAAGGCATAGTAAAAAAGATTAAGGAGAATTTCATTGAAAAACATGAATGATTTAGTGCGTCAAGCACAAGTAATGCAAAATAAAATGGCAAAATTACAAGCTGAAATGGCTGATCGTGTTGTGGAAGCTAGTGCTGGTGGGGGCATGGTAAAAGTAAGTGTTAATGGTAAAAATGAATTAAAATCTATTACCATTTCTCCTGAAGTAACCAATGATGTTGAAATGCTCCAAGATTTAATTGTAAGTGCTGTTAACGAAGCTAACCGCATTGCAAAAGCTGATATGGAACGTGAAGTTTCAAGAATTACTGGTGGCATTCATCTTCCAGGTATGTTTTAATAAGAATTTTTTCTTTGGGGGAAATGATTTCCCCCAATCCCCCTCAATCAGGCAAAGTTATAGAAACAAATTTCAATAACTTTGCCTATTTTTTTAGATAGTAGTAAAAATTTTTTTTCTAAAAAAGTTTATTATTAGCTGATTAAAATCAATAATTATAAATAATCTCTCTAATATTTATATAATGTAGATAAATAAAAGAGCTTTTGGATTAAAAAGTTTTGAAAGGAGAGTTTGAGAGGAGAACTTTTTTAAAAGTTTTCCTCTCAAAGAAAAATTTTTATATAGGGATTTTTCTCAAGTAATTAATATCAGTATTAGGCTATTTACGAGGTAAAATTTTTAGTATATATATTGTTTGGGTGTTTGTATATAGGTTTTTCGGAGGAAATATGGTAACATTAAATACGCTTTTTCAATCGCATAATACAAAGCATTTGCAAAGATTAATTATTTCTCCTGTTGAAACCTCTATTTTTGATTTATTAAAATGTGGTCCTGGTCCTTCTAGTTCACATACTATTGGGCCTATGAAAGCAGGCTATGATTTTTTATGTTTATGTCGTGAAATGGTTAATACATTTGAGAAAAAACCTAGTCATTTTATTGTACGACTTTTTGGTTCATTAAGTGCAACAGGAAAAGGACATGGTACTTGTTCTGCTGTTCTTGCTGGTTTACTTGGGCATAGTCCTGAAAAATGTCCAGCAGGTTTATTAAAAGATATAACACAGAATCCTGACCAGCATTATACACAAATGCTTGGTGATATTCCAATTACTCTTTCTTTGCATAATATTATTTATGATAATGTTGTGCATAATTTTCCTTATAATAATACTCTTCTTATTTCCCTTATGGACGAAGCAGGAGAAGTTTTATTTGAGCGTGAATATTATTCTGTTGGTGGTGGTTTTATTCAATGGAAAGGGTGGAAAGCTCCTGAACAAGGAAAACCTGTTCACCCATACCAAACAATGCAAGACTTACAAAATCGTCTAAATCAAACAGGATTAACTATTCACGAATTATTATTAGATAATGAATGTGCAATTACTGGGACTTCTCGAGTTGAGATTTTACGTTATTTAGATGAATTAATTGAATCTATGATAATGGGCATTAAGCGTGGTTTAGGAAAAGAAGGCACACTTCCCGGAACACTTAATGTGCAAAGAAAAGCAGCTACTCTTTACGAAAAAGCAAAAACTCTCACTATGGATCAAGAACGTTTTTTATGTTCTCTCAATGCGTATGCAATGGCAACAGCTGAAGAAAATGCTGATGGTGGTGTAATTGTTACAACACCAACTTGCGGAGCTTCTGGTGTTTTACCTGCATTACTTTATGCAATGCGTTATGATATGCATATTGGAGATAGAGCAGTACGTGAAGGATTTTTGGCTGCTGTTGCTATTGGCTTTTTAGCTAAGCACAATGCTGCTATTGCTGGTGCTGAAGTTGGCTGTCAAGGTGAAGTTGGGGTGGCTTCTGCAATGGCTGCAGCTATGCTTACTCATGCACGTGGTTTTAATGCTGTGCAAACAGCAAATGCAGCTGAAATTGCTTTAGAACACCATTTAGGACTTACTTGCGACCCTGTTGGTGGTTACGTGCAAATTCCATGTATTGAAAGAAATGCCGTTGGTGCTGTAAAAGCATATAATGCGTATCTTTTGGCTATTTCTGAAAATCCTAAAAGCCATAGAGTTAGCCTTGATTCTGCTATTGAGGCTATGGGCGAAACAGGTCGTGAAATGAATGCAAAATTCAAAGAAACTTCTCTTGGTGGTTTAGCTGTTTCAATGGTTAACTGTTAGTGTATTTAATTTTAATTTTTTATTTTTTGTGAGGGGGAACTTTTTCAAAAGTTCTCCTCCCAAAAAAAATAACATTACATAAAAATATTATATCTTAAAAACAGTTTGTTCTGTATATGCGTTTTTAGGTAAGATAACTTGGAAAGCTTGTAAAAAGAATTGATCTGTTTCTTTAAATTGTTTTTTTGGTGTGTATTTTTTATCCCCAACAAGGCTAAAACCAGCTCTGGCAAGTTGAACGCGTATTTGGTGCTTTCTTCCTGTATAAATACCAATTTTTACAAGGCTTTTATTCTCTTTGATTTCAAGAAGTTCAAGAGTGGAAAGAGCAAGTAAGGCTTTTTCATTATTGGACATAGAAATTTGTTGAGGAAGATTTTCAAACTTATTTATTAATTCGTTATGATTTTTGATTGCTATTGATTGAAAAGATTCTTCTTTTTGTTTTTTTTCATTGTGATAAAGATAGTCGCAGAGAATACTATTTTTTTGAATAAACTGGCTTATATTACCGTAAACCCAAGCTAAATAATATTTTTTAGGAGCTTGGGAAATGCTTATAGTATCACCTTTAAAAAAATCAGTAAGAAAACGTAAACCTTGATAAGATTTACCAATAAATAAAAGTCCTTGTGTTTGGCTATCAATTCTATGAGCAGGACTTGGGATAAAGTCGGCATTTTGGTAAAAATCTTTTAATATATCAGCAATATTTGTTTTTTGATTTGTACCACCTTGACAGGCTATACCTTGTGGCTTGTTGATAACAAGAATATGTTCATTTTCAAAAATAATAGGAAAAGGAAATTTCTTTTTTATTGTTTCTTTTTGTGAAATTTGTGTTTGTAAACTTTGTGCAAAGGGAGGTATGCGAATGCTATCTCCCTCTTGCACAATATCAAAAGCTTTACAGCGTTTTTTATTTATACGAACTTGACCTGTACGTATCCAGCGATGAATTTCATTATTTTCAGCTTGATATAATCGTTTGATAAAATTGAAAATTTTTTGCCCACTTTGGCTATTACGTACAATAATTTCAAGTGCCATATTATGCTAAAAATTCTACTAAAGGTTTGCCCATTACAATACTTACAAGTTGTGCCGTATAAAGAACATAAAGAATAACCATAACAATACCTTCAAAACGGGTAATTGTTCCTTCTTTTTGTCCTTTCATGCGAATACCAAAGAAGAAAAGGGCAAGAGTTAAAAGAAGATTTATAGGCATATCACGAACAATAACGCCATGTTCTACTGGTAATGGGGTAATAATGCCTGCTAAGCCAACAACAGCAAGAGCATTAAAAAAGTTAGAACCTAAAATATTACCAATTACAAGAGAATGTTCATTTTTTCTTGTTGCAGCAATAGCAGAAGCAAGCTCTGGCAAGCTTGTACCAACAGCTACAATAGTTAATCCTATAATAATATCACTGATGCCAATATATGTTGCTATGCCAACAGCAGCCCAAACTAAAAGTCTTGAGCTTAAAATAAGCATAACTAAACCAACAATAAGCCATAATAATGCTTTATTCATAGGTAAAACAGTGTCTTCTTGTTGTGGTTCATTTTTAATAAATTCAGGGCAAGTTGCTTTTCTTTTTTCTTCACGCATACTTGCTCGAATACTAAAAAACATAATTCCACTAAAAAGAGCTATAAGAATAATAGCATCTAATCGACTTATTGAACCGTCCCAAATAAGATAAAATGAAATTAAGGTTACTGCAAGTAAAATAGGTATTTCACGAACCATAACATTTCTTTCAATACCAATAGGGCGTATTATAACCGTAACACCAAGAATTAAAGCAATATTTGCAATGTTAGAACCATAGGCATTACCAATAGCAATACCAGCATTTCCATTATATGCTGCTAAAGCTGATACCATCATTTCAGGTGCAGAAGTACCAAAACCAACAATAATCATACCAACAAGTAATTTTGACATACCCATACGAGTAGCAACACTTGAAGAACCTTCAACAAATTTATCAGCACTCCAAATTAATACATATAAACCAATAAGTAATCCTATTCCAAAATATAATAAATCC
>JAHHTE010000071.1 GCA_020024815.1 Mailhella sp. | reverse complement strand
AAGATAGTTACAGTAACTATAATTTTTATAAAGTTATTTTTAATAAAAATATGAAAAATAATATAAAGGAAGTAAAACTTGAAAAAAAAGTATTACTTAAAATTACATTAATAAATAGAACTTGATATTTTTTGTAATATTTTTTTCATACTATCAAGTTGATTGTGAATAAAAACTTATTGATAAAAAGAAAAAAGCTCTCAAGTAAGCTCTATGAATACTACATTACATAACTATAAAAATTTAACTTTTGAAATATTATAGGTAGCTTACTAATAGATAATACAAACAAATATACTTTTTGCAAATTAAAATAATGAATATTTTATACTTTTTTCAAGAGTAACAAAAGCAATAGCATGTTCTTTTTCATGGCTATAACTTACAAAACAATGTGTTACACCTAAGCTTTTTGCTTTTTCTAAGGCTTTATCTAAAAAAGTTAATGTTGGGGCTTTCCCCTCATCGCGTAAAACTTCAACATGACTTGGAGCTATACCTTCAGAAAAACCTGTTCCCAAAGCTTTAACTGCTGCTTCCTTACAAGCAAAATGTGCTGCAAGCCATTCAGCTTGACGTCTTTGGTTTTGTTTTGGCATTTGTAAAAATTCTTTCTCTGTTAATATTTTTTGAGCAAAACAATCACCATATCTCATAATATTTTGGCTTATTCGCTCAATAACAACAATATCTGTCCCAATTCCAACAATCATATTAAGCCTTTAAAGAATTTTTTAATAATTATTTTATTACAAGATTTATCTTACTACGTTTAAAGAATTATTTTATCATAAATGCACAAAAAGTGGGGAAAATCTTTCCCCACTTTTTATTTTCACAATAAAACTAGAATGCACTAGGATAAAGACGTCCTTTAAAAGAATCTCTTTCTTTTTGTCTTTCTTTAGCTTTCATAAGTTTTGGTTCTGTCCAATAATGCAATAAAATAGCTAATTCACTACCAACAGCAGAAACCAATGTAGACATAGGATTTACAGGCATACGATTTTTTATTTTAAATGCAGCAAAATCACCATCATTTTTATATGGTAATACACCACTATGATTTATAGACCATATTAAAGAACCGCTTGCCACATGATAAACTTGTAATTGCATAGCAAAGCGAGAATCTCCATTTGCTCCACCATCATAGTATTGTTGAATAAGTCCACCAACTAAATACTCAGCACCTTTTTGTTCTGCATAAGGAAGAGCATGCTCTAAAGTATAAGGAATACCAAGTTCTGCATATTCTAATGTAGCAAAAGTACTTTCTGCAAGAAAACTTTGCCAAACAATTCTTGAAACACCTTGAGAAATAGCCTCATGATCCCTATTTTCTTGTACTAATCCCATAGGAATAAATAAGGCTGTTGGTCTTTTTTCAAGATTAATATTGGGGTGAACTTGCGTATAAATTTCACCTAAATAAATTCCTGCTTGTTTATAAAAACGTAAGCCTTCTGATAAGTCAAAATCCATTCTCCCATAGCGAGGGTTCACAAATTCTTTTGTTGTATCATACGCATAAGAAGCTGTTCCTTTAACCGTAGAACAAGCACTAACTCCCAAACAAAGAAACAAAAAGCAGAAAAATACCATTCGTCTTGATATATTCATAATATTTTGATTTTGTTTTTCTTTTTCCATAAAGAGCCTCATTTTGTTTATTGCTATTTTAGCAAAATATCAGTATAACAGGTATGCGTTATTTTCTTGACACAACGTATCCTTTTCTTGCACATGTTGCAATAAGTATTCCATATTTTTTAAATTATCGGTGTTTTATGAAAAAAATTGTATTTTTTTGTATTTTTCTTTTTTATTCTTGTACTGCTTTTGCAAATCCACGTGGTGTAATTCGAATTTATGATAATGCTATTTATCAAAATATAAAAACCTTATTGTATGCTGATTTTACAAAACATGGCATAGTAACAGAAGAAATTCCAGGCTTTAATCCTATTAATCTCTTTAATTTAGAGTGGGGAGTTATGTCAGGAAAAAATCTATATGAAAAAATAGCTCTTTCTTTTATTTATCCAAGCCACGAAGAAAGTGAAAATTGGACATTTAAAAATTTTCGTCATACCAAAACAAAAGCTAAAATGTATTCACATGGTTTTGTTTTAGAACAAGGTTTACAAAAAATTACCCTTAGTCTTTTAGGGGAATTACATTGGAATGAAGATTCTATTTCTGATTGGCTTATTTATTGCCGTGTTGATGAAATGCAAACTAAAAATAAAATAACAAAAAATAATACAAGACACGCAAGAGAATATTTTCTTATCATCTCTGATAGAAGTGGAACATATTGGCAAGCTAAACCCTTTCTTATTAGAGACTTAACAATTTATTCTCAAAGCACTGAAAGTAAAATATATCGAAATATTACAAAACAATTACAATTAGCTCTTGAACCAAATCTTGCTATTGACTTTGAGGAAGGACAAGAGCAAATTGTGGATAGCTCTACAAACAAAAAAGAAAAAAATAAAGAACTTGAAACACTTAACGAACAAAGTCTTTCCGAGTAAATTTTAATTTTTTTGTTTGTGCTATTGCCATAACCTTGCTTTAAAGCTATCTTTTTAGCACTTTAATTGCTTTATAAAAAAGGCACATTTTACAGCATTAACGCTTTATGAAGGACAAAGAATGAGTAATTTCAGAAGAAATGATGACGGAAAAAACTTCCGTAAAGATCGTGACGGACAAAAATTTGGTAAATTTGGCGAAAAATCTCGTTTTGAAAGACGCAGTGAACGAAAAGATAAAGATGGTCGTCCTTTTCGTGAAAAACATGAGGATAGACCAAGAGAAGAAAGAAAAGAACGTCCAAGACATTTTGAAGATAAAGGACGTTTTGACGATAAAGAACGCCATTTTGACAAGCCTCGTTTTGATAAGCCTCGCTTTGAAAAAAATGACAAATTTGATAAAGAAAAAAGAAATGATAGACCAGAAAGAAGACGTTCTGAAAAAGGTATTAGCCCAAAACAAGCTGATCTTTTAGAAGTATGCGATTTAGATCGTGGTATTATCAAACTTATGGCAAAACGTGCTAAAGTTATTGAAAGAATGATTAGTTTTAAATCTCTTGACGCTAACACTGAAAAAGCCATTCGTACTTCATGGGAAGCTAACACTGCAAAATACTGTCCTGATCCAAAAATTTCTCGTGAACTTTATTTACTTATCCAAAGCGTAAAAGCTGTTGATGAAACAGATTATGATCATGCATATAATTTAGCTCCACTTCCAAAACCTGTTGCAGTTGATTTACAAGCACCAGCGTCTAGTCGCTTAGCTCGTTTTTATATGACTCTTGCAGCAGCTAGTGGTAAAGCTACAAAAATGAAAAATGTTCCACTTACTGACTCAATTATTCACACCATTAAATCATTAAATGCTATGGGTGGGGATTTGTGGTTTGAAAATAATGGAACAATTTTAAGCCGTTCTGCAAAAGGCTTGCAACGTGGAAATGATAAAATTATTCATGTTGGAAGTGATGAACAAAGTTTATGGCTTTGTTTAGCACTTAGTCTTGGCTTACCTTATCATCTTAAAATTACAGGTGAAAACCAACTTTGCAAACTTGATTTTGCACCTATTTCTCAATTTCTTGCAAAATTTAGTGCAAGACTTGTGCAAGTTATTCCTGCAAGCATTGGATTACCAATTAGAATTGAAGCTAGTGGTATGCTTGCAAGTGAAATAGAAATTCCAAGTAATCTCCCAATGGATTTTGTTTTTGCTCTTATTCTTGCTGCTCCATTTTGGGAAAGCCCTGTATGTTTTGATATGAAAGCATATTACGCTGAATTACAAAATAATGAAGAAAAACTTAATGCTTGGAATATTGAACTTGAAGATATTAAAGAAATTATTGCAACGGCAAAACTTCCTGTGCAATTTACAACTGATAGCATTAGTATAGAACCTCAAGAAATTTTTTTACCTGAAGAAATTATTCTTCCTTCTGATGGTGAAATTTGTATCTCTTTCTTCCTTTTACCTGCATTTACAAGTGGTTATGTAAGTCTAAAAGGACATTGGACAAAAAAAGGTCAACAAAAATATCTTGAACAAATACTCCATTTTGCAGGTTTAGATTTTAGTATTGAAAATACTATTGCAACAGCTAAAGGCGATTCTGGAAAAGTAAATGGAAATACTATTCCTCCATGTTCTTTAGAAACAGCAACACTTCTTACACTTTGGGCTTGGGCAAATGGTAATCAAATTGAAATGTCTAATGCTGTAAAAGAAAGCCCAATTACAGAAAGCTTTTTTGCTCACTTAGGCTATGGTTTAGATAAAGAAAAAATTGACCCTCTTTATGCTCCATTTATGGCTCCAAGTGCTGCTTGGGCTGTGGCGTATGCACTAGGTGCATATCTTCGTCCTCGTGTAAAACTTGTGAACCCTAATATTTTAAATGATTATTATCCTTTCTTCTGGCGTATGTATAACACACTTCCTAACCCAAGTATTGATAAAGCAGAGAAAAAAGATGACGGACCAAAACCTAGACGAATTATTGCCCAAGGAGTTTATGCAGAAGTTCCTGAACCAATCGATCCCTATGACGATTAGTGAACTTGAAGAAGAAATAAAACAAATTGATGAATGGCGTGAGCTTTGCTCACGTCTTATCAAAGAGTTTATGGCAAAAGAAGATATGCAAAAAAAAATCTTCTATGCTAAAGAAATTCACGAACTTACCCAACAACGTAATATGCTGGAAACACATAGAGAATTTAGGCGAGTTCGTATAAGTAGATTAAAACTAGAAGAACAAGGTTTTTAATATATGAGTAAAGATACTTCCTGTGTAAATTGTGGTATATGCTGTAAAAAAGGCGGGCCAGCTTTACACACAAAAGATGCTTTTTTATTTGAAGAAAATATTATACAAATTCAAGATGTTGTAACTATCCGTGCTGGGGAATTAGTACGTGATGATATGAAAAATAGACTTGTTCCCTTACCATCAGAATTAGTAAAATTAGCTCCTGCTGCTAATGCTCGTTCTGATGATTGGACTTGTCGTTTTTTGACTACCAATAATCGCTGTTTTTTACATGGAAAACACCCTGCTGAATGTCGTGCTTTTTACTGTAAAGAGCCAGAAGCTCTTATGCAACTTAGTAATGAACCTCGCTTAGAACGTGATAAAATTTGCGAAATTATAAAAGCTCCTGCATGGTGGGTAGAGCTTATTAAAACCCATGAAGAAGCTGTAAATTATGAAGAATTAGCAGAATGGGCAATTAAAATAGATGAAGACCAAGAAGCACAACAAAAATTCATTGAAAAAGTTGAATTTGACCGTTCTTATCGTGAGTTAGTTGTAGAAAAAAATGCTGCCCCAGTAGAAGCATTACCTTTTCTTTTTGGTCGTCCTTTATTGCAAACAATGGTTATGTTTAAACTTACCGCAAGACCTAGTGCAAACGGTATTAATATTGTCAAAATTCCAAACTAAGGTGCTTTTATGTATATTGTAACTGGTGGAGCAGGAATGATTGGTAGTGCCACTATTTGGGCATTAAATACCATAGGTATTGAAGATATTCTTGTTGTTGATAATTTGGCAAGTTCTGAAAAATGGAAAAATCTTGTATGCCTACGCTATACTGATTATATGCATCGTGATGAGTTTTTAAAGAAAATTCAAAATGATGAAATAAAAAAAAATGTACAAGGTATAGTCCACATGGGGGCTTGTTCAAGTACAACAGAAAAAAATACTGAATTTCTTATGCAAAATAATTTCCACTATACGCAAGAAGTTTTTCATTTTGCCAAAAGAAACAATATACGCTTTGTAAATGCAAGTAGTGCTGCTACATACGGCGGAGGAGAACTTGGTTTTAGTAATAATTTAGACATTACTAAAAAATTGCGTCCTCTTAATATGTATGGTTATTCTAAACAATTATTTGATTTATGGTGCATACGTAACAATTACCTTAATGATGTTGTAAACCTTAAATTTTTTAATGTGTATGGACCTAATGAATACCATAAAGGCGATATGCGTAGTGTAGCGTGTAAAGCTGTGGAAGCTATTAACGAACGTGGCTTTTTACAACTCTTTTGTTCTGATAAGCCTCAATATTCACATGGTGGACAAAAAAGAGATTTTATTTATGTAAAAGATTGTGCAAAGCTTATTGTTTGGTTTTTACAAAATTCAATTAGTGGAATTTTTAATGTAGGAACTGGAACAGCAAGAACGTGGAATAGCCTTGCTAATGCAGTATTTGCAGCTATGGATCGCCCCACTAAAGTAAAATATATCCCCATGCCAGAACAATTACGCGGTAAATACCAATATTTTACTGAAGCTGATATGTCTTGGCTTGAACAAAAAAATTGCCCTATTCAATTTACAGACCTTGAAACAGGTGTAAAAGAATATGTGCAAGATTATCTTTTAACAGATAACCCTTATCTTTCAACACTTTAACAATAAATTGAGTATATTATGCTTATTTCTTGCCCTGAATGTCATTTTAAACGCAGAGTTGAAAAAAATCAGATTCCTGATTCTGCAACTATTGCAACTTGCCCAAAATGTCAAAATAAATTCCGTTTTCGAGATCCAGAAACAGGAGATTTTATCCCTGAAATTTGTCTTGAAGCAGAAAATGAGCAAGAACAAAATGTATCTACTGAAAATACAACAGAAAATACAGAACAAGATACAAATACCAGTGAAAATGAAATACATTCACAAACAAATGAAAAACAAGAAACAGATCAAACAGATCCTGATCCACTTTCTGAAGATGAAATAAAAACACCAGAAAGCAAAGAAAATCCCTTGCAAGAACCTGTTTATCAAAGCTATGAGCAAGCAGAAAAGAAAAATTCTGAAAAATATCGCATGGTAACTGATGATGTTCCATGGGAACACCCTGAACGCTATGGAATTCTTGGTGCATTAGTGCAAACAATTTCACGTGTTATGTTTAAAGGTAAAGATTTCTTTTCCACTATTCATAGTCAAGTTTCTTCCTTACGTCCTGCAAGTTTTTATGCTCTCATTGGTTTATTTCAAGCTATTGTAAGTTATCTTTATTCTCCAAATCTTGTTGAAATTCTAAAATCAACAAGTATAGACCCACAAAAACAAACACTTATTGAAAACTTAATTACAGAGCAAACACTTCCAATGCTTATAATAAGTACACCATTTATTATGATAATACAGTTACTTATTTATACTGTTTTCATATACTTAGCTATAAGAATTACTAATCCAGAACGAGCAGATTTTCCCCTTACCTTAAGAATTATTGCTTATGCCTCTGCGCCTCTTATTCTTTGTGTTGTGCCATATCTTGGAAGTGTAGTGGGGCTTATTTGGTTTATTTATAATATCTTCATAGGGGTAAAATACGCGCTTCGCCTTACATGGCAAAGAACATTTCTTGCTCTAGCACCAATCTTTATTTTATGGCTTTTCATTGTTTTTAATCAAGCAACAATTATTATTTCTGCTTTACAATCATAATTTATTTTGTTCTTTTATTTTATTTATTCTTTGAGAGGGGAACTTTTGAAAAAGTTCTCCCTCTCAAACTCTCCCCTCAAAACTTTCTACTCCAAAAGCTCTTTTGCATACAAAAGAGCTTTTGTTTTTTCCACAAAAAATATAAATAATCAAAATTATTTTAATATGTTTTAAATTATTTTAGTAAGATATAAATTATTTTACTTTTCATTTTCAAAAAAGAAAAACTTTCTTATTCTATAACTTATTATTAGGGTATGTTTCTAAATTATTTAAAAACACACCCTAGTTACGCACAATTAAACTACATAAACCGCTGTCGCTATCCGCAAGGCTTATTCTTCGCCAACGGCTACCGCATAAACCCAAACAAATAGCAGTTACTTATGATTTATGAGAATAAAAGCGACATTCTTTAGAGCGGGCAAAGCTCGCGTAAAAGTATGGAGCGTAAAGGGGTTTGCGTTTGGGTTTCCAAAGGGGGAAAACACAAGGGGCTTGCCCCTCGTTTCCCCTTTGGTCGGGTCTAAGGGGTGAAGCCCCTTATTAAACGTGATACTATGTAATAGTAGAATAAAGAAGAAAATGTTATATAAACAAGAAAAAAATAAGTTAGAAACATACCCTAGTATTTTTTATTTTAATATACATACCTTACTAAAGTAATAAATAGGTAAACTTTTATATTATTACCCAAAAAAATTCTTTTGCATACAAAAGGATTTTTAACATAAAAATTTTTGAAAGAGGGTTTTAGGGGGAGGACTTTTTATAAAAAGTCCTCCCCCTAACTAACCAACTTACTTCAAGAAAAAATTATTCTAATAAATGAGCAATGCTTGTTAAACGCTCATTACAAATTTGCACTTGTTTTTCTAAACCTAAAGCATAAAGCAATAAATCTTCATTTGTTGTTCCTTGAAAACTTGGTATTTCAAGAGGTTCGAGAAGAACATTACTTAGTTTTAAACTAATAACTTCTTCTTGATACACTGTTTTATTTGCACAAGCATTAAGACTTAGCATTAAGCACAGATAAAATAGTATCAGGGAGATTTTGCTTTTTCCAATTTTGGCTTTTTTCATCATTGTATTGGCGTATAATATTTTCTTTTTGCTGTAATGTTTTTGCAATTTTTTCTTTATCTTGTTCATAATTTGTTAAAACCTCATCTTGTTTTTGCGTAAAAGCTAAAAGTCTATTAATAGCCTCGTGCTGTTGTTTATTTTTATTTTGTAAAATAGCTATTTCTTGTTCTTTTAACAATAATTTTGCTTGCATAGTATCTAATTGCATTTTCATTATATAAAGACTACTTGCTACTATACCTATTATAAGTAGTTTCCCTATTCCACCACGAAAAAAAATTATTATTCTTTCAATCATATATCATCACCTTATACGACATCTTTTACTTCAAAACATGGACAATCCTTTGCTGCAAATTCCCTATGACCATGAATGGTAATCTCTTGAAATTGTGTTTTTAAATTTTGAATAAGCATACGCAAACTTGTAAATTGTGCAGAGGTAAAATTATTTTCTGGTTTTAATTGTTCATTTAGTCCACCAACTAAACAAATTCCAATACTATTTTTATTCTGTCCCTTGCAATGAGCCCCAATTTTTTCAAGGCTTCTTCCTTCTTCTATTTCCCCATTTCTACGAATTACAAAATGATAGCCTATTTCATTCCAACCATTTTTTTTATGCACTAGAGCTATTTCTTTTGCTCCAATATCTTGGTTTTTTCTTGTAGCAGAACAATGTACTATTATTTTATTAATAAAACGCATTATTTTCCTTTTTTGTTTTATATCTTATGTTGTTGAGAGGAGAACTTTTGAAAAAGTTCCCCTCTCAAACTCTCCCCTCAAAACTTTTTAATCCAAACATTCTTTTGCATAATAATGTCTTATTAAAGGGATATATTCAAATTATTTTATAAAAATACTAGGGTGTGTTTCCAAATTATTTAGAATTACTTTAACGCATTAGGCTTATAAAATAAAA